>JAZNSU010000183.1:0-8067 GCA_045591385.1 Eubacteriales bacterium | reverse complement strand
GAACTGGAAGATGCCTTTGAGAATATGGGTGCCCAGTTGGTAAAAGAAGTGGCCACCAAGACCAACGACGTGGCCGGTGACGGTACCACTACCGCTACCTTGCTGGCTCAGGTTATGATCCGTGAGGGACTTAAGAACATTTCCAGCGGTGCCAATCCGATGGTTGTCAAGAAAGGTATTCAGAAGGCGGTCAATGCCGCAGTCGATGCCATTAAAGCCAATTCGGTTGCCGTTTCCTGTGATACGGATATTGCTCATGTTGCGACCATTTCGGCAGGCGATGAGATAATCGGCGATCTGATCAGCGAGGCGATGGCTAAGGTTACTTCCAACGGCGTTATCACGGTTGAGGAGAGCAAGACGGCCGAAACCTACAGCGAAGTGGTTGAGGGTATGCAGTTTGACCGCGGCTACCTCTCACCCTACATGGCTACCGATTCCGAGAAGATGGAAGCCGTGATTGACGATGCCCTCTTGCTGATTACCGATAAGAAGATATCCAACATTCAGGAGATCCTGCCGCTACTGGAGCAGGTAGTGCAGATGGGCCGCAAGCTTGTTATTATTGCTGAGGATATTGAGGGAGAGGCTCTGGCTACCCTGATCGTTAACAAATTGCGCGGCACCTTTACCTGCGTTGCCGTGAAGGCGCCCGGTTTCGGCGATCGCCGTAAAGAGATGCTGCAGGATATTGCGATTTTGACCGGCGGTGCTGTGATCAGCGAGGAACTCGGTTATGATCTGAAAGCGGCTACGGTGGATATGCTGGGCCGTGCCCGTCAGGTTAAGGTGGGCAAGGAGAACACCATCATCGTTGACGGTGCCGGTGACGGTCAGGCCATTGCTGACCGTGTAGCCCAGATCAAGGTGGCTATTGAAAACACCACCTCTGATTTTGACAGAGAGAAACTGCAGGAGCGCTTGGCTAAACTGTCGGGCGGAGTTGCCGTTATCAAGGTTGGTGCGGCTACCGAGACCGAAATGAAAGAAAAGAAACTGCGCATTGAGGATGCTTTAGCGGCTACCCGTGCGGCCGTCGAAGAAGGCATTGTGGCCGGCGGCGGCGTGGCGCTGTTGCAGGCAATCCCTGCCGTTGAGGCTGTCATTGCGGCTTGTGACGGAGATGAAAAGACGGGTGCGGCTATCGTACTCAACACCTTGAAGGCTCCCATCTATCAGATTGCCGACAATGCCGGTATTGAGGGTGCGGTTATTGCCGATAAGATCTTGACGGCTGACAAAAAAAATTACGGTTACGATGCTTACACCGAGACCTTTGTGGATATGTTTGAGGCGGGTATCATTGATCCTGCCAAGGTGACCAGAAGTGCGTTGCAGAATGCTTCGAGCGTGGCTTCTATGGTGCTGACCACCGAGTCCTTGGTGGCAGACATCAAAGAACCTGTGGCGGCTGCACCGGCAGATCCCGGTATGGGCGGCATGTACTAATAAACAAAAAGTCCTGTGTCATATTGACACAGGACTTTTTATGAGGAATCTATGGAATATCAACTGATACGAAAGCCAATTAAACATATTTACATTCGGGTACGTGACGGACAGATCCTTGTGACGGCGTCGTATGGGGTCAGTCGCGCGGTCATTGATACCTTTGTAACATCTAAGACGGATTGGATTGAAAAACAGAAGCGACAATCGGTGATCCAGCCGGATGCTACACGTGTTCGGGCGTTGATGGATGCCTATTTTGACCGATGGGAGCCTTTTCTTGGTGTGCACGCCAAGGAGCGGCGAATCCGCAAGATGAAGACCCGTTGGGGAAGTTGTAATGTCAAAGATGATCGGATATGGCTGAGTTCCTATCTTGGTGCTTACCCTGAGGAATGTTTGGAATATGTGATTGTGCACGAGTTGTGCCACCTGTTGGAGAGGGGACACAACAAGAGATTTTATGCTTTGGTGGCTTCCTGTTTGCCCGATTGGAAAGAGCGCAGAGCCAAACTAAAAGAGGGACTCGATTGAGTCCCTCCTTGCTTATTTATTGGTGACGATGGTGGCTAAGATGCGCAGCACCTGACCGGTGTTGTTCTTAACGGCATGGAATTCGCCGTCGTAGCACATTGCGCAGTCGCCTTTAGTGATGGTGCGGATAACACCGTTGTCATTGAGTTCTCCGCTACCCTCAAGAACGTAATAGATCTCGCTTTCGCCGTTATGTGTATGTTCGCCGACCGAACAGCCGGGGTTGAGTACCATTTCGGCATACATACGATAGTGGGTAGGCAGACCTTGGACTGGCTTGAAGCCTTCGAGGACGGTATTGCCTTCGCCGCCTTTCAGATTCTGGCGCAGTTCAAAGGCTTTTTCTTTGGATGTCAGAAGCATAATGGAAGATTCCTTTCGTTTTTCTTCATTATACCACATTTTTTGTGTCTGTGAATAGCAAAATTAAATTTTTTGTAGTATACTTATGGGTGAGGTGAGGGTATGCGTTTACAACACACAATACCGCCGCTGTATGATGAGCGGTCACGGGTATTGATCTTGGGTTCTTTCCCGTCGGTGAAATCAAGAGAGATGGGCTTCTTTTACGGGCATCCGCAAAATCGGTATTGGCGGGTATTGGCCTCTCTATGGGGAGAGGCGGTGCCGCACACGGTGGACGAGAAGCGCGTTTTTTTACTGAAACACCATATTGCGGCGTGGGATGTGATTGCCGATTGTGAGATCACGGGATCGAGCGATGCCAGTATACGGGATGCCTTGCCCAATGACTTATCGGAAATTTTTGAGGCGGCGGATATACGGGCGGTATTTGTCAATGGCGCAACGGCTGCTAAATTATACCGAAAACACATGGTACAATACCCGGAATGTGTGGTGTTGCCCTCTACATCGCCGGCGAACGCGGCGTGGAGTTTGGAGCGGTTATGCCAGGCATGGAAAGTTGTAAAAGAAAAGACGGAGGAATGATCCTCCGTCTTGTGTTTATTTTGCTGACCACAGACCGTGGAGATTGCAATAGGCATATACCTTCTTTACGCTATCGCCCGCATCCAGGGCAAAAGTAACGATCGGTTCGCCATCCGCTTTGAGATGCTTGATCTGTGTACCCTGTTCGGTTTCCAACGCCACCCAGTTAATGAGGTGTTCGGTTGTCATGGGGTGGGTCACGCTACCGACATTGACGGTAACTTTATCGCCCCCAACCTGATACACGGGTACATGCTTTTCGGTAGCCGCATCAACGGTATCGGGCTCAATCTTGTGCATTTTCTCGCCGCAGCAGACGACGGGAACGCCTTTATTCTGAACAAATGTGATGATATTGCCGCAATGGTTACAAACATAAAATTCCATGAGAGTACCTCCGAAAATTATTTTAATTACATCTTGATTATATCCAAAAAATGAGGTAAAATATGTTGGAAATACAACAAATGGGGAAAAATTATGAATTTAGCGCATCAGTTACAGAAATTTGATTTATTTGCGGGTGCGGATAACATCGAGCATATGTTGGGATGCTTGCAGGCGACGAGTCGGGAATATGAAGCCGATGAGTACATTATGCAACCGGGAGAGATGCCCTCAGCCCTTGGAGTAGTGGTTTCGGGAACGGTATGGATGGTGCGTGACGACTATCGCGGAGTACGCAACATATTGGAAGTATACCGTTCGGGGATGGTGTTCGGAGAGAGTGCCGTATTCCATGGCAATATGCCGTCCGAGATCGGATATGTAGCGGGGGAGAAGACGGTTGTTGTCTTTCTAGCCGGATGGCGCATATCCAGCCCTTGTGCTAAAGTATGCTCTTGTCATCGGCATTTGATCGAAAATTTATTGACGGTTCTGGCCAATAAGAACATGGGGTTGACCCGAAAGATTGAGCATCTATCCTGCCGTACGACAAGGGAGAAACTCTTATCCTACCTCAGCGAGCAGGCGAATTTGGCGGGGACCCGTATTTTTACCATCCCTTTTGATCGGCAGGAGCTGGCCGATTATCTGTCGGTGGATCGGTCGGCTATGTCGGCGGAGTTGTCACGCATGAAAAAGGATGGGTTGATCGATTTCGATCGTAGTACCTTTAAGGTGAATTTTGGAGGCAATCATGTCCATTGAAAAAGTACGCAAGTATTTTGCAGAGCAGGGATTCTCGGATCGTATCATAGAATTTGACGTATCCAGCGCGACGGTTACATTGGCGGCGCAAGCGTTGGATTGCGAAGAAGCGCGGATTGCCAAAACGCTGTCCTTTATGACGGAGTCGGGTTCGATTTTAATCGTGACGGCGGGGGATGTTAAGATTGACAATCCGAAGTACAAAGCGGCATTAGGGTGTAAAGCTAAAATGTTGACATATGAGCAGGCCGAAACTCTTATCGGTCATGCGGTAGGCGGGGTGTGCCCGTTTGCGGTTAACGAGGGTGTTGCGGTGTATTTGGATGAGTCATTACGACGGTTTAAAACGGTGTTTCCTGCTTGCGGAAGCAGTAACAGCGCTATAGAGTTATCCCTCGTGGAATTGGAGATGCTGGCCAAGCCGTTAGGTTGGGTGGATGTTTGCAAGAAGAAAGAGGACTTGGTATAGACTAAGCCCTCTTTTTGTTCACAAAAAAATCATTTGATATTATAAGATTTAAGTACTATAATGTATATATTAAAGTGATTTCTAAATGGAAAGGGTGGCATGATGTATAAGCGACTGCTTGCCTGTGTAAGAGAGTATAAAAAGCCGACCTTTATTACCTTTGCGTTGATGGTGTTAGAGGTGGGAATTGAGGTTGCGATTCCGTTTATTACGGCCAATTTGGTCAACAGCATCAAGGCCAATGCACCGATCGAAGAGGTTATTGTGACGGGGCTGATTTTGGTGGGAATGGCGCTGATTTCGCTGACTTGCGGCGGTGTCGGCGGGTATACCTGTTCCAAGGCGGCTGCGGGGTTTGCCAAGAACGTACGTGGCGATATGTTCCACAAGATCCAAACCTACAGTTTTGAAAACATTGATAAGTTTTCTTCGGCATCTTTAGTGACGCGTCTGACTACCGATATTCAGCACGTGCAGATGTCCTACATGATGGTTATCCGCACGGCGATCCGTTCGCCTTTGATGCTGATTTTTGCGGTAGTAATGGCCTTTATTATGGGGGGCTGGTTGGCGGCCACCTTTATCGTAGTGGTACCGGTTTTGGTGATGGGATTATTGCTCATTGCTAAGTTTGCCATGCCTGCATTTCGTGCAGTTTTCAAGAAGTATGATCGACTCAATGAGTCCATTGAAGAAAATGTTCGGGGTATGCGCGTGGTCAAGGGTTTTTCCCGTGAAGACTACGAGAAGAAGAAATTTGCCAAAGCTTCCGATAACATTCGCAAAGATTTCACCAAGGCGGAGCGTATTGTGGCACTCAATACGCCGTTGATGCAAATTTGCATGTATTTTAACATGGTGTTTGTGCTGCTGGTTGGGTCGCGTTTGGTCATTCAAGGCGGGGGTCAGAACATTGATGTCGGGCAGATCTCGGCGATGCTTACCTATGGCGTACAGATTCTGATGAGTCTGATGATGCTATCCATGATCTATGTGATGCTGACTATGTCGGCCGAGTCGATCAAGCGTATCGGTGAGATTCTGTCGGAAGAATCGACGTTGGAGAATCCCGAAAATCCGGTTATGGCGGTGGCTGACGGTTCGATTGATTTTGAAAATGTACGGTTTAAGTATTCAGCCAAGGCCAAGCGGTTTGCGTTGGAAGATGTGGATTTGCATATTCGTTCGGGGATGACCGTCGGTATTTTGGGTGGCACGGGTTCGAGCAAATCAACCTTAGTGCAGTTGATTCCGCGCCTATATGATGTGACTGAGGGTGTAGTCAGGGTTGGTGGCGTGGATGTGCGCCAATATGACATTAAAGTGTTGCGGGACGCCGTTTCAATGGTGTTGCAAAAGAATTTGCTTTTCTCTGGTACGATCAAGGAGAATCTGCGCTGGGGTAATGAGGACGCCACCGATGAGGAAATAGTGGAGGCTTGCCGCTTGGCGCAGGCGGATGACTTTATCCGTTCTTTCCCCGATGGGTATGATACTCACATTGAGCAGGGCGGTACGAATGTATCGGGTGGACAGAAACAGCGCCTGTGCATTGCTCGTGCATTGCTGAAAAAGCCGAAAATCTTGATTTTGGATGACTCGACCAGCGCGGTGGATACCAAGACAGATGCGCTGATTCGCGCAGGCTTTAAGGAGTATATTCCCGATACAACGAAGATTATTATTGCCCAGCGTGTGGCTTCGGTGCAGGATGCGGATCTGATTCTGGTGATGGATAACGGATCGATCGTTGCATCGGGTAAGCATGAGCAGCTGCTAGCCACCAGTGAAATTTATCGGGAAGTGTACGAGCAGCAGACTAACGGAGGTGACGGCCATGATGAAGAGTAAAGGCATGGGGCGTCCCGCTCCGACTAAGGGTACGATGGGGCGTACATTGAAGATGCTGATGAAGTCCTATCCGGTTTTGTTCCCGTTAGCCATTGGTTGTATTGTCTTCTCGGCGATCACGGCGGCGGTGCCGGCTACCTTTACCCAGCGTGTCATTGCTATTATTGAGCAGTGGTATATCAGTCGCGACTGGGCTACGGCATCCAAGGAAATTTTGCCGCTGATCGGTATTTTGATTGCCTTGTATAGCGTTTCCATCGTTTGTGTGACCTTGCAGTCGCAGTTGATGGCGTATATGACGCAGGGCTTTTTAAGTAAGATGCGTTGTGCTATGTTCGAGGGGATGCAGAACCTGCCTATCAAATTTTTTGATACCAACAAGCACGGCGATATCATGAGTTATTACACTAATGATATTGATACGCTTCGGCAGTTAGTTTCCCAGTCCATTCCCTCGCTGTTGCAGGCGAGTGTTGTGGTGATCAGCGTCTTTTCCATTATGATCTATTACAGCGTGTGGATGACGCTGCTGATGTTGGTCGGTGTAGTGATCATGAGCATGGTTGCCCGCAAAGTGGGCGGCGGTTCGGCTAAGTATTTTATACGGCAACAGCGCTCTACAGGTGCGATGGAAGGTTATATTCAGGAGATGATGAACGGGCAGAAGGTGGTTAAGGTCTTCTGTCGGGAAAAGCAGAGCAGTGCGGATTTTGACCGCCTGAATCACGCACTCTATGAGGACAGTTCCCGTGCTCATTCCTATGCCAATATGCTGGGTCCCATCATCATGAATTTGGGCAACATCATGTATGTGATCATTGCCATTGTAGGCGGATTATTCCTGCTGACCGGTGCATCAAACTTCAGCATTTCGGGATTGCCCTTCCAGATCAGCATTATTGTTCCGTTTTTGAATATGACTAAGCAGTTTACAGGCAATATCAATCAGGTTTCGCAGCAGATCAATCATATTGCTATGGGTATGGCGGGTGCTTCCCGTGTCTTTGCCTTAATGGATCAGCAGGCGGAAACTGATGAGGGGTATGTCACGCTGGTAAATGCCGCCGTGGACAACAAGGGGAATATTACCGAAGCCAATGAGCGCACGGGTGCTTGGGCGTGGCGCCATCCGCATCATGACGGGAGTGTGACCTATACGCTCTTGGCCGGGGATGTGGTGCTGGAACACGTGGATTTCTCCTACGAAGAAGGCAAGCCTGTACTGCATGATGTTTCGGTGTATGCTAAGCCGGGGCAGAAGGTGGCCTTTGTGGGTGCGACAGGCGCAGGCAAGACCACGATTACCAATTTGATTAACCGTTTCTACGATATTGAAGACGGGAAGATCCGCTATGACGGCATCAATATCAACAAGATCAAGAAGAATGATCTGCGGCGCAGTTTGGGTATTGTTTTGCAGGAGACCAATCTGTTTACCGGATCGGTGATGGAGAATATCCGTTACGGGCGTCTGGATGCGACGGATGAGGAGTGTATGGAAGCAGCCAAGTTGGCCAATGCGCATGGGTTTATTAAGCGTCTGCCGGATGGCTACAATACAAAACTTACCGGAGATGGTGGTAATTTGAGCCAGGGACAGAGACAATTGCTTGCTATTGCAAGAGCGGCAGTGGCGGATCCGCCGGTATTGATTTTGGATG
>JAZNSU010000182.1:0-1714 GCA_045591385.1 Eubacteriales bacterium | reverse complement strand
AGTCATCGGAGGACCGTTCCGTAGAAAACACTCAACCGACGATGCTCCTCTGTTTACCTCGGGATGGAGAAGATCATACCTTGTTGCGAAAGGCCTTTACCGAGAAGGCGGAGGAATTGGGGTATGCGGCTGTTATTTCCGAGCCGACTGCCGACAATCCGATGACTGACGAGCAGGTGTGGGATATTGAGCAGTTGCAATATCAAGCCCAGACGGTTATCGTATACCAGTGTGACGGTTCTGAGGAAGGACTGATCAAAAAGTGGAGCGATGCGGGCGTGGCGGTTATTGCCGCCGGCAAGCGGCTGGACGGGCAGGCAGCAGATGATGAGGGAACCCTAGCCAGGCGCATCAAGGCCAATGTTGCCTATGCCGACCGCGGCCTATCCAAGGCCCTTGCCTCTCATATAACAGACACCCTCTCGGCGAAAAAAACGGGGGCAGGAGCGATTGCCTTATTTGGGGATAACGATGCCCAATTGGAGTTTTTAGGATTTGTTAAGGCAGACCTTCAGCTGGAACAAACCACTTACACCCCCAATGCTCCGATAGCGGCGACCGACGCCGTCACCCAAATGCAGCAGGCAAGATCAGCCAAGGCGGTTTTGTACGCCGGCAAGGATGCGGAAAACTGGAGTGATGCCATGGACGACACCAACACTTCGGCATTGCTCGGCATCTGCTCAACCCATCCTGAGGCATTCAAGGCGTTGGAAGATGAGGAGATCGACTTTCTGGCCATTAATGATCCAATCGATCTGATGCACAAAGCGGTACAAACTGCGCATACCGTTTTGGATGCCGAGAAAGGCTTGGAAGAATGGAACATCATGGCTAACAGGGTAGTACTGGTACCGACTGATCCGCAACTGACTTCCTATTTGCGTTACTGCGAATAAAAAGAGGTAGACACAAAATTGTGTCTACCTCTTTCTTTATTCTTATTATTTTGCGTAGTCGATAGCACGGCTTTCCCGCACAACATTGACCTTGATCTGACCGGGATATTCCATTTCCTGCTCGATCTTCTTGACAATGTCACGAGCCACAACGGTGATCTGATCGTCGCTAACCGCTTCGGGCTTGACCATGACACGGATCTCACGGCCGGCCTGAATGGCGAAGGAGCGTTCCACACCGTTGAAGGAATTGGCGATCTCCTCGAGTTTCTGCAAGCGTTTGATGTAGGCTTCCAGATTCTCACGGCGGGCACCGGGACGGGCGGCCGATACAGCATCGGCGGCTTGTACCAAACATGCTACGATGGTCTTGCACTCAACATCGCCGTGGTGAGCGTGGATGGCATGAATGACATCGTTGTTCTCACGGTACTTGCGGGCATACTCAAGACCGATCTCGACATGGCTGCCGTCGATCTCATGATCGAGGGCTTTACCCAGGTCATGCAACAGACCGGCACGCTTGGCCAGCGCCACATCGGCGCCCAGTTCGGCGGCCATAGCACCGGCGATCTGCGCCACTTCCAGCGAGTGATTGAGCACGTTCTGGCCGTAACTGGTACGGTATTTCAAACGACCCAAGATTTTGACCAGTTCGGGGTGCAGGTTGTGGATACCGGTTTCGAAAGCGGCACGCTCGCCTTCCTTCTTGATGATCTGTTCCACTTCCTTGCGGGTTTTTTCCACGATCTCCTCGATACGGGCGGGATGGAAGTCGGATCGTAGCCATGTCGTTCTGTGAGCCAAGGAGTTGA
>JAZNSU010000181.1:0-2910 GCA_045591385.1 Eubacteriales bacterium | reverse complement strand
CGAGAACCGCCGGTTCGATAAGAGACACCCCAAGAGCACAAGCGGGAGCGCCGTGCGATTGGTCGGTGGAACTTATGCATGCGAACGAAGTGAGTCGTAGTCCGCTATGCTCCACCAAAAAAATAAAGACACCCGTTTGGGTGTCTTTATTTTTTTTCGCAAAACTTAGTGCGGACGAGAACCGCCGGTTCGATAAGAGACACCCCAAGAGCACAAGCGGGAGCGCCGTGCGATTGGTCGGTGGAACTTATGCATGCGAACGAAGTGAGTCGTAGTCCGCTATGCTCCACCAAACAAATAAAGACACCTTCACGCAAAGGCGTGTTCTTTTTAATCCGTTTGACAGTATCGACAAATCATGATACACTATAAATAACATCATGAAAGGATATACCCATGGATAAGTTTCAGGTATTAACCGATATCTATTTCGGGGAAGATTCGCTGGCTCGTCTGGCCGATATCCCCTATAAAAAGGTTTTCATCGTCGCCGACCCCTTTGTGGTGCAGGGCGATCTGATCCGTCATATCTTAAAGCCACTTAAGCGTGCCGCCATCGAGTATGTTTTGTTTACCGATGTTATGCCCGATCCTCCTATTGAGGCGGTACAGTACGGCGTGAGTTGTTTCCGTGCGGCCGATTGTGAGTGCATCATCGCCGTCGGCGGTGGCAGTGCTCTTGATCTCGCCAAGGCCGTCCGTAAGGTGGCCGCCCATATGTCACCCGATAAAAAATTCTACTTGATCGCCATTCCCACCACCAGCGGCACGGGTAGCGAGGTCACGTCCTTTTCTATCATTACCAACACCCAAACTCAGGTCAAGGAAACGCTGATTTCGGACGATATGACCCCCAACGAAGCGATTCTGGACGCCGTTTTGGTAAAGAGCGTGCCCCCGTCCATCACCGCCGATACCGGCATGGACGTGCTGACCCACGCGATCGAGGCGTATGTCAGCACCAAGCATAACGAGTTTTCTTCCGCGCTGGCCGAAAAGGCGATTGAGATTACGGGACAGTTTTTGTTCCGCTCCTATTCCAATAGCAACGATACCCATGCCCGCCATAAAATGCATGTCGCCGCTACCATTGCCGGCCTTGCCTTTAATTCGGCATCATTGGGACTCAATCACGGCATGGCGCACCAGCTCGGCGCTCACTTTCATGTGCCCCACGGCCGCGCCAACGCCATTCTTTTGCCCATTGTGATCGAGTATAACACCGGCATCACCAATATCACCCGCAACAGCGAGGTCTATGCCCCCTGTGCCGAGCGGTATTGCACCATCGCCCGCCTGTTAGGACTGCACGGCGCCAATCAGGTCATGACCGTCCATTCGCTGTGTAACTATTTGCGCTTCTGCAGCGAGGAAATGGGCATTCCCACCCGCCTGCGCGATGTGCTGATGAATGTGACCAAGGAGCAGTACGAGGCGCAGTGCGAGGATATGGCTCACGCCGCCTTGGAGGATTCTTGCACCGATACCAACCCCCGTATGCCTTCCAAGCCTGAACTGGTTGAACTGTTCAAGAAAGTATGGTGATACTATGAAAGAATTTTGGCGTGTTGTGAAATTTGTCCTCTTTTCTATCAGCGCCGGCATCATCCAGATCGGCTCTTTTGCCCTGCTCAATGAATTGGCAGGTCTGGAGTATTGGGTCAGTTACCTGATCGCTCTGGTACTGTCGGTGGTCTGGAACTTTACCTTTAATCGGAAATTTACTTTTCACTCGGCGGCCAATATCCCCATCGCCATGCTCAAAGTCGCCGCTTTTTATCTGGTGTTTACCCCGCTGTCTACCTGGAATGAAGCCTGGTTGACGGGACTGGGCTGGAATGAATATCTGGTCACCGCCATCAATATGTTGCTCAACTTTGTGCTCGAATTTTTCTACCAGCGCTTCTTCGTCTTCGGTAAGTCGATCGACACCGATAAAAAAGAGGAGTCCGCATGAAACGACTGTGCCTGCTGCTTTGTCTGCTTCTGGTCGGTTGCGCACCGCGATCGGTACCTAAGCCGCACGAACACCAGTTCGTCGCGGCCAACTACCAAACCCCCAGAACTTGCCGCACCTGTAGCCTGACCGAGGGAGACCCCCTCACTCCCGACTTTGTTACCCATCAGATCGCCATGAATGAGGGCAACGCCGTCTGGGAGAAAACCGAAAAAGGCGTCCGTGCCACCCTTACCTTTGCCGAGCAAAGCGAGGAAATCACGGTCATCCCCGGTATCGAGGACTATTATGACATCAAACTGCGTGACCATACCGAAACTGCCCTTGAGGACGGCTATTCTTATCAGGTTCTTTTTCTCGGAAAACGAGAAACGGTTACCTATCGGATTACCACCACCTTCTCCGGCTGGCAAACAGGGGAGAATGGCGTGGAAAATATCTGCACCATTGATTGGGAGTGGAACGCCCCCGACGGATACGACGGCATCGTCCTCACCCTGCGCACGGGCGGTGAGTGGCAGGACGGTCAGTACCTGTACGATGTGGATCGTACCGATATGATGCTATATAAACCATAAAAAAAGAGCCATAAGGTGAAATAGTCAATAGTTAGTAGACACAAAAAAGAACAAATTAAGCTGCCAGTTCAATTCTGTATTGGACTGGCGGTTTTCTTTTAAGTTTTCGGACGGGGCGTACGTAATTGAAGTAGTGAATTGTGTCAGCAACCGCTTTGTGGATGTCATCGCATTTCCAGTATTGGAAGTGTGATGACAAAACATCCTTGAATCGACCCAAGAATGATTCAATGACCGCATTATCTCTCGGAGTTCCGGCTCTTGACATGCTTTGAATTGTGTTGTAAGATTTAAGTAGGTTGCAATAACCTGCTGAGGAGTACTGGACACCCTGATCGCTGTGCAAAAGGATAGGGGTTCCGGTACTTTTTGCTT
>JAZNSU010000180.1:0-8626 GCA_045591385.1 Eubacteriales bacterium | reverse complement strand
ATTGGTAATATGTTATGGTACGAATAGGGGTGTAGCCAAGCGGTAAGGCAACGGACTTTGACTCCGTCATTCGTGGGTTCAAATCCCGCCACTCCTGCCAAAAATACCTTCTCTCGTGAAACGGGAGAGGGTATTTTTAATTTGACGGGATTTGAAAGGTCGGTAGTGAATTGGTGTCCGGTGGACACCAAGAGCCGACCGTGGCCCGAGCCGCAGCGAGGGAAATCCCGCCACTCCTGCCAAAAATCGACAAATCTCGCCAGAGGTTTGTCGATTTTTACTTCTTACCTATTCACTCTTACCTCAAAAAAATGCTCCGTTTTTTTCAAACGGAGCATTTCTTATTACTTGTTCGAGCCGGTGGCGCTGTTGATCAGATCCAACAGACTTTCGGTATCCTTGTCGGGAGTCTCGTTCTTCTTAGGCGCGATCAGCGAGGTCAGGTCACCGAATTTCGCTTCAGCTACATTGCCGTAATCAAAACCGGTCGCGATGACGGTAACGCTCATCTCATCTTCCATCGTTTCGTCAATATTAGCACCCCAGATGATGTTGGCTTCGGGATTGACCTCACGCTTGACGATATCCGAGGCCAGTTCGACTTCTTCCAAGGTGATATCGGCACTACCGGTAATATTCAGGATCACGCCCTTAGCACCGGCAATGGAAGTTTCAAGCAGCGGGCTTTCGATGGCCATGCGGGTAGCATCCTCGGCCTTGGTCTTGCCCTGCGCACGACCGGTACCCATGTGAGCATAGCCGGCATCACGCATGGTTTTGCACACGTCGGCAAAGTCGACGTTAACAATACCCGAAACCTGAATCAGATCGGACACGCCCTGCACACCCTGACGCAACACATCGTCGGCAATCTGGAAAGCATTGAGCATGGTGATCTTCTGGTCTACGACATATTTCAAACGATCATTAGGAACGACGACCAGCGAGTCGACGCAAGGACGAAGATTTTCAATGCCGTGTTCAGCGGTACGCAGTTTGAACGCACCCTCAAAGCCAAAGGGCTTGGTCACGATACCAACCGTAAGGATGCCGCGTTTCTTGGCAATATCGGCAACGATCGGAGCCGCGCCCGTACCGGTTCCTCCGCCCATACCGGCGGTGATAAATACCATATCGGTACCCGACAGGGCTTCCTCGATCAGCTCACGGCTTTCTTCGGCAGCCGCTCGTCCCATTTCGGGATCACTGCCGGCGCCCTGCCCTTTGCAGAGTTTTTCGCCGATCTGAACCTTATGGGTAGCGGCCGATTTCTGGAGCACGGCAAGGTCGGTATTAATGGCGACAAATTCCACGCCCTGTACACCGGCTTCGCGCATACGGTTGACGGCATTACAGCCGGCGCCGCCGACACCCACGATTTTTATATTGGCAATGCGATTTTGTTCATCTGCTATCTGAAACGGCATATTCGTAATCTCCTTATTATGTTCTTCTTCTATTTTATAATTTTTCTGCCGAAAATTCAATAGTCAATCTTAAATTTTTCACAGTTTTTCACAACTTTATTCATAATCGGGCCGATAATAGACCTTATTGGCGTCTGATGCGTCAATGGTTGCAGTCACATCGTCGGGATTTGACTCGATTACTTTGGTGATCATCTGCAACTTGTTATCCAGTTTTTCCACATCACCCAGTTCACAGGTGAAATACTCCCCGTAACGGAAATAGATATCATATCGTTTTTCCACGTTCAGTTCGGTGGTATTTTCCAGCATATTGGTGCGTTCCAGTGCTTGCATCACCTGAGCAATCAGTTGTGCCGATTCCTCATTTTCAAACACAACGATGGTACCCGGCTCATATTGTGTAACCGCACACCCGCTGATCAAAACCAGATCCAACGGCTGGACGGGTGTAATCTCCAATACCTTGGAATCGGCATCCAGTACCACATAATCTCCGCCGACCGGCACAACGCCTACCGGCACCGCTTCTTCCACTTCAATGACGATCTTATCCATCAATACTCGACGGATATTAACCGATTTCAGACGAGGCAGTTCTCGCACCATGCGTTGCTCGATGCGAGTCATATTGGTACGGAACATATTATCCTGCAAGACGATACCGGTAGCATCGACAATGCGCTGCTCGGTATAATACCCCTCGCCCTCAACTTCAATCTGAGCAATATTAAACAAAACGGTCAGCGATAAAACGGCAAAGACAATCAATAACACAGCCGTGAAAATGGCATAAAACAGAATATCCCTGCGCTTACGCTTTCCCTTGGACATGGGCATACTGCGGTAGTTCTCAATCGTTTCCCGCATCCGCTCGGCCGTATCGCCACGACGCATACGGGCGGTTTCTCTCGCCTGCTCCTTTGCCAGTTGTTCCCTGGTTTTGGCGGGCGCCTTCTTTTTAGGCGCACCGATGCCGAGAAAGCGGCGTTTGGGCTTGCTCTTTTTGACAACCTGTTTTTTTACCGCTGTCTTTTTCTTTTTGGGCTTAGGCGCAGGAGCAACCGGCGCCGTCTTGCCGTGATAGGCATCCACGATGGCTTGCAGTTGCTCTTGCGATTTACGTTTATTCTGTTGCTGTCGTTCACTCAGCTTCATAATCTTCCCTTTTAATATCCGCACCCAAGGCCGAAAGGGCCAGTTCGGGCGCATCGTAGCCTCGGTCAATATGCTCGATCCGTTCAATGACGGTCGTACCTTGCGCCGCAAGCGCTGCGCACATCAACGCCGCACCGCCGCGCAGGTCGGTCGCTTCCACATTGGTACCCCATAATTTCTCCACGCCCTCCACAACGGCGACCCGTTGTTCGACCTGGATACGGGCACCCATGCGACGCAGTTCCCCCACGTGCCGATACCGATTCTCAAAAACCGTTTCAATAAAAAGAGAGGAGCCCCGGCAAATACACGCCAGCGCCATCATCAGTGCTTGTGCATCGGTCGGAAACCCCGGATAATATGTCGTGCGTACCGTACGGGGTGCTAACGGTCTGGTATCAGCATATACCATAATCCGCCGTCCGTCAACCCGTATTTTTATTCCCATCTCATGTAATAGCCCCGTAATAGCCGAAATATGCTCGGGAATGACCCCGCATAATTCTACCTTTCCCCCGCTCATGCAACCGGCAATCAGATAGGTGGCCGCCACGATGCGGTCGGGGATAATGCGGTGTTCACAACCGCTCAGCCGTTCAACACCCTGTATGGCGATACGGCTGCTGCCGGCACCCGTAATGCGTGCGCCCATGGCATTGAGAAAATTTTGCAGATCGACGATCTCCGGCTCACACGCGGCGTTATGGATCACCGTTTCACCCTTGGCCTTGACCGCCGCCAGCATGATATTTTCGGTCGCACCTACACTGGGAATGGCCAATGACACCGATGTGCCAATCAGTCCGTCGGGACATGTACAAGAGAGGAATCCGCCCTCTTCGACCACTTTTACGCCCATCTGTCGCAGAGCCGAAATATGTAGGTCGATCGGCCTCGGTCCCAATTCACAACCACCGGGGAAACTAATTTTGGCGCTCTGTTCCCGCGTCAGGATCGCACCCAAAAACATAACCGAAGAACGCATTTTGCGCATCAATTCATCGGGGATATCATTAATTCCGCCATTGGCGGCATCGACAACCACCGCATCTTCCTGTCTGGTAACCCGACAGCCCAAATGCCGCAAAATATCGCAGGCCGCCTCCGTGTCCGAAAGGCGGGGACAATTTCGAATCACGCATTGCCCGTCGGATGTCAATGTAGCCGCCAAAATGGGAAGCACGCTGTTTTTTGAGCCTTGTATATCAATCGCTCCGGACAGTTTTCGTCCGCCGTTAATGACTAATCTTTGCATCGCTTCATCCTCCATACTTCATGGTATGCAGGGTGAAAAACGATTGTTACTTAAGTATGGCCTCGATATGATCGACGATCTCGCCCGCCGCATCCATATGCGCCAGATTCAATGCCGCCTTAGCCATGCGACTGCGCCTATCGCAATCCAATGCCACTTCGGTCAGCGCCGCATACAGGCTCTCGCCGTTTAGATCTTTTTCCTCAATCAAAAGCGCCGCACCCGCATCCCGAAGCACGCAGGCGTTATGATATTGATGATTCTCGGCCACATTGGGCGAGGGAATCAAAATGGACGGCTTGCCCATGGCCGCGATTTCAGCCAAAGATATGGCACCTGCGCGAGAGATGACTACGTCGGCCGCAGCCATACATTCCGACATATTATAAATGTATTCTTTTACTGTTATGCCGTCCCGACCGTCAATACTCAACTGCCGCTGTGCCAACCGTTCCATCATACGATCATGACCAACCGCACCCGTAGCGTGCAGATGTTGCATCTGCCTGTCCTTGGCCGAAAAGACCAACATATCGGACACGGCATCGTTGAGCGCTCTTGCCCCCAGACTGCCGCCGCAGGAGAGCACCATCGGTTTATCCGACAAGCCGAGAGATTGGCGCGCCGCCGCCCGATCAGCCTTTTTAAATCCGCCCCGTATGGGGTTGCCCGTCACCACCGTATTGGTCAGATCTTCAACACCAATGGTGTTGGGAAAGGATAAAAAGACTTTATCTGCTTTCTTGGCCACCATGCGTGTGGTCACGCCGGCAAAGGCGTTCTGCTCATGGATCACGGTGGGGATGTGCGCCAGTTGCGCCGCCCACACCACAGGTCCCGAGACATAACCGCCGGTACCGATGACCAGATCTGCACCGAATTGGCGCAACAGTTTCCTGACCTTAATGGTACTTGTGCAGGCCTGAAAGGCGTATGCTATGTTACTGCCGAGCACTCGCAAGGAGCGCCCACGCAAAAAGCCATGGACGGGAATATATCGAATGTCATATCCCGCCTTGGGCACTAATGTACTTTCCATGCCGCCCGACGTGCCGATAAAGAGGATTTTCGCCTCGGGGTCACGCCGACAGAGTTCTTCCGCAATGGCGATGGCGGGATTGATATGCCCTCCCGTGCCGCCGCCTGCCAATACATATTTCATACTGTTATACCTTTAATGTTCGTGATTGTCGGGAAACCGAAAGAACAACGCCCATCTCCACCAACTGCATAACCAAGGCCGTACCGCCCGAACTGAAGAAAGGCAGAGCGATACCGGTAACGGGAATGGAGTTGGTCACCACCGCCATATTCAGCAACACCTGCACCGCCAAACGGGTGGTGATACCAAACACCAACAGCGACCCGAACCGATCGGGGCAACGCATGGCAATGGAGAATCCCTTATAGATGAGCAATACAAAGAGCGCTAAAACAATTAAACAACCGACAAAACCCAGTTCCTCCGCCACAATGGAAAAGATGAAGTCGTTCTGCGGCATGGATACATACAGATATTTCTGACGGCTCTGTCCAATGCCCTGTCCTGTCAGTCCCCCTGAACCGATGGCATAGAGAGATTGCAAGATCTGATAGCCCGCCCCTTGCGGATCGGAACCGGGGTTTAAATATACATCAATACGAGATTTCATATAGGGAGTGGCGATAGCAACTGCCGTAAGTCCTGCCGCACCGACAGCCGAAAGCCCGCCGATCCAGCCTAAATTACAACCTGCCACAATCATCATGCACACCCCGACCGCCAGCACCAGAATGGTACCCGACAGATGCGGCTCAAGTAGGATTAATCCTGCAGGAATACCGATAATGATCAGCGGCATAACAATACCGCGCACCGGTTGTTTGAGATATTTATGGTTAGCCGACAAGAATAAAGCCAGCATGATAATGACCGCCAGTTTAGCGATCTCAGATGGCTGCAGGTTAAAACCGACATAGATCCAACGCTTTTCTACACCGTCACCGGCGCCGACGAATAAGACCAAGATCAGCAGGAAAGCAGCCACGCCATAGATGGGCAGGGCAAATTTCTTGATCTTTTGATAGTCGATCTTGGAGATCACCAGCATAGCCACCAAGCCAATAATGGCAAAAAAGGCCTGACGCTTGATGTAGAAAAAACTGTCCCCCTGATCATACCATGCATAGGCGTAACTGGCCGAGAACAACATGATCAATCCGACCGACAGTATAATCAGCACCAAGATAAAGAAGGACATATCAAACGGATCGCTGACCAGCCACTCGGACCACCATTTCTTTTTATTTGATTTTACCGTGGAAATACGTACCGTTTTCTTTTCCATGGATACTCCCGATTATTTTACTGTAACAGATCCCGTTGCCAGATAGGCCAGGATGCAAGCAACAAGCGAAACGACGGTAAAGACATAAACAATCTTAACCTCGTTCCAGCCGGACATTTCAAAATGATGATGGATCGGCGCCATCTTAAAGACACGCTTCTTGGTCAGTTTATACACCAGAACCTGAATCATGACCGAGCAGGCTTCCACCAGATAGATAATACCCGCCAATAAAATGACAAAGGGCATATTCAGCGAAAAGGCCAGACCTACCGTAAGTCCGCCGATAAAGAGTGAACCGGTATCGCCCATAAAGACCTTAGCGGGATGAAAGTTGTGTACCAAAAATCCGAGCATACCACCGATCAAGGCCGCCGAAAGTACCGATACGCCGTTATCCACACCTGCTGCGCGGATACCCGCCACCATGAAGAAGGCGGCAATGGGTACTGTGACCGAAGCGTCCAAGCCATCGATCCCATCAGTCAGATTGGCGGCATTAACCATACCCACGATCAACAGCATCGCCAACACATAAAAGCCCATGCCCAGATCGATGGTAATCGAGGTAAAGGGCACTAAGAATTTAGTGCTCAGTTCTCCCTTAACCGCCAAAAAGATCAAAAATCCTGCTGAGGCCAATACCTGCAAGACAATCTTCTGCCAAGCAGTCAGCCCCAGATTTCGTTTTAATTTTACCTTGATAAAATCATCACAAAAACCAATTAAGCCAAAGGCAACGGCCAGCAAGAGAGCGGCCAGCGCCTTAATATCGCCCGAACTGTAGTAGGAGTAGCCGCAGATCAAAAAGGCGATGACAATGCCGACGATAAACAAAACGCCACCCATCGTAGGTGTGCCCTGCTTGCTCTTATGCCAAGAGGGGCCCTCCTCCAAAATGCTCTGCCCGAACTTCAGTTTGCGCAGGGCGGGAATGACAAAAGGGCCAAGTGCGGCGGTAATGACAAAGGCCACCACGCCGGCAATGATCAAATTCCAGAATTCCATTATCCGTTCCACTCCTCTTTCAGTATCTCCAAAACTTTTTCGGTATGCAAGCCACGACTGCCTTTAAATAAAACAGCGTCTCCCATTCGCACCAGATCCAATAATAATTGTCCGGCATGTTCGGCATCCTTAGCGGCGAAAATACGGGACGGATCCATTCCCTTTTCCTTGGCCGCATCTCGATAATAATGAGCATATTCGCCGTAACTAATCAGAATATCGCAACCTTGTGCGGCATAGCCACCTACCGTTTGGTGCATCTCAGGGGCAAATTTGCCAAGTTCCAGCATATCAGCGATCACCGCCACCCGCCGTCCCTTATGACGGGCCAGCGTAGAAAAGGCCGCTTTCATCGAATCGGGACTGGCATTGTAGCAATCTTCATGAATGGTGATGCCGTGATACTCATAAATATTTTGCCGCATCGCCGCATTTTCAAACCGGAGCAAGGCTGCCACACTCTCTTCCAGCGACAATCCGCTGTAAAGCCCGACGGTAACGGCAGCCAAGGCATTGAGCACATTATGCCGTCCTACCGTGTTAATACGGGCACGGATGGACCCGACGGGCGTTACCGCATCGAACAGGGTAAAATTCTCACCCTCGCAGATATTCTCCGCCCGATATTCGGCATCGGTATGGTCAATGGCATAATATACCGTTTTATGTTTGAGTTTTCCCCGCACGCTGCGCAACAGATCATCGTCACCGTTGAGGATCATCACGCCGTGTTTGGTAAGGCCCCGCTCAATCTCCAGTTTGGCATACAAAATATTGTGGCGGGAGCCGAGGTATTCAATATGAGAAACGCCGATATTGGTGATGACCGCCAGATCGGGACGCCCGACCTTGGTCAATTCAGCAATCTCCCCTTTGCGGTTCATACCCATTTCAAAGACGGCCGCTTGATGTTCCTTTGTCAGTTCAAAGGCCATGAGCGGCATGCCCGAATCGCTGTTTAAGTTTCCTCTTGTTTTTAATGTGGGATAACGGGATGAGAGCACGGCATAGAGAAATTCCTTGGTGGTCGTTTTCCCCACGCTACCGGTCACCGCGACACAATGAAAGTCCATCGTCTTGCGATAGCCACGTGCCGCATCCTGCAAGGCTTTTAAGGAGTTTTTTACCAAAATGACGCAGGCCTTCTCGGTAATGATCTCTCGCTCGGACAGCACGCAGGACGCACCGGCGGCAACAGCCTTTTCAATATAGTCATGACCGTCCACCCGATCCCCCGACATGGCCACAAACATACTGCCTGAGGTGACCTGACGGGAATCGACACACACCGAAGTGACAAGCGCCTGTTCGTCTCCGCAAAGGATCCGACCGCCGCACCAGAGAGCGATCTGCCCTGCCGTGATCTGTTTCATCTTCATTCTCCTAACTGTTGAGTATCTCGAAAACGACCTGTCGTTCGTCATAGGGCAATACCCGATCGCCCACCAACT
>JAZNSU010000179.1:0-13099 GCA_045591385.1 Eubacteriales bacterium | reverse complement strand
CCACGCCATCGGTGCGGCGAACAATCTCTTGGCCGCCATGTTGGACAACCATATCCAGCAGGGCAACGCCTTGGGTATCGATGTGCGCAAGATCACATGGAAGCGTTGTGTGGATATGAACGACCGTCAGCTTCGCTTTGTGGTCGACGGCATGGGTGGCAAGGCTAACGGCGTGCCGCGTGAAGACGGCTTTGATATCACTGTGGCCAGCGAAATCATGGCGGTTTTGTGTTTGTCTAATTCGATTACCGATCTCAAGGAGCGCCTTTCCCGCATCATCGTTGGTTATACCTATGACGATCAGCCGGTTACCTGCGGACAATTGAAAGCCGCGGGCGCTATGACGGCATTGCTCAAAGATGCCATAAAACCCAATCTGGTCCAGACTCTGGAGGGTACCCCTGCCTTTGTTCATGGCGGTCCTTTTGCGAATATTGCCCATGGTTGTAACTCGGTCATGGCTACCAAACTGGCACTCAAGATGGGCGATTATACCGTTACCGAGGCGGGCTTTGGTGCCGATCTGGGCGCTGAAAAATTCTTAGATATCAAGTGCCGTATGGCAGGGCTTACGCCCGATGCCGTTGTGGTTGTGGCTACCGTTCGTGCGCTTAAGATGCACGGCGGATTGCCGAAAACAGCGCTTAATAATGAGGATATCGAGGCATTGGAAAAGGGAATTCCTAACCTGCTTCGCCACGTATCGAACATTAAGAATGTCTATCAGTTGCCCTGTGTGGTGGCGGTCAACCGTTTCCCGACCGATACCGATGCTGAGATCGATTTTATTATTGAAAAATGTCGCCAATTGGGTGTTAATACGGTACTGTCTACCGTGTGGGCAGACGGCGGCAAGGGTGGCGAGGCGCTGGCTCGTGAAGTGGTGCGTCTGTGCGACGAGGAAACCGGAAACTTTACCTTTGCCTACGAATCGTCTGGTTCGATCATCGAAAAGATCGAGGCAGTCGTAAAAAAAGTATACGGCGGTAAAGGTATTGTTGTGGAGCCGGCGGCGAAAAAGCAGATTGCACGTCTGGAAGAACTGGGCTTTGGTTCTTGTCCGGTCTGCATGGCAAAAACCCAGTACAGTTTCTCGGACGATCCCACAAAGCTGGGCGCTCCCGAAGATTTTACCGTAACCATTAAAAAGGTAAAGGTGTCTGCCGGTGCGGGCTTTGTTGTGGTGCTGACCGGCGATATCATGACCATGCCGGGTCTACCCAAATCTCCGGCGGCTGAACGCATTGATGTGGACGAAAACGGGAAAATTACAGGCTTATTCTAATGGAAAAGGCAGGATCATAAGATCCTGCCTCTTTTATTCGTCTTTCTGTTGTCGGTAGGTGAGGGGGGATAGCCCTGTTTCTTTTTTGAATGCCCGCGAAAAATATAACGGATCGTCAAAGCCAACTGACAAGGCAATCTCCTTTACAGATAATTTGGTGTTGATCAGTAGGGCTTTGCTGCGATCAATGCGCAATCCTTGCAGATACTCAAACGGGGAAATATGAAACTGTCGGCAAAAATCCTTATATAGCCAACTGCGGCTGATGCCGACATGAGTGGCCATGTCGGTAACGGTCACGCCATGCATGTAATTGTTTTGGGCAAATTCGGCCGCCTTGACGGCGTATATTTCGGGTGTGGTTGGCGATGCGTGTTTGGCCTGTTCGATCAGATAAGCCAAGAGCAGGTATACCCGACCGGTCATACGCACCGAGTCGCAGTTTCGGCTGCCGCGGCAATCGTAAATTTCTCGGATCAGATCGGCCAAGGTGCCGTCATCTTTAAAATCCTGAACGGGGTCAGCGGGGGAGAAATCGGTTTGGGACAACATCAATCCGGCTTCTGCACCGTTAAAGCCTACCCAATAATATTCCCACGGATGCTCCTCGTCGGCGCTGTAGGCTACCGTTTCGTTGGGATAGGCAATAAAGGCCTGTCCGCCGTGCAACTCGAACTCTTTGCCGTTGACGCAGAATGTGCCTTTGCCCGAAGAAACAAAATGTATTAAATAATGATCCTGAACACCGGGTCCCCAAGAATAGCCCGACGAGCACTGTTGCAGGCCGGTATTGCATACATATAGGGGAGTACTGCTCTGTTTGGTTTTGTAAGAGTATTTATATGTCGTCTTCATTCGCTCACCACCCTATTTTGCATTATATACTACCCCTGATTAAAAAGTCAACAAAAATCCATGTGACAAACACGATGTGTACTTGCACATCGGGAAGAAATCGAGTAAACTACAAATAAGAGGAGGTGCTTTTTATGAATCAAGCACAATGTGTAAACGGATTTGCCAAATCCTTTGGCGATGCAAATGGAGTACAGGTCTTTTTTGCGCCCGGTCGTGTCAACCTGATCGGAGAACACACCGATTATAACGGTGGCCATGTTTTTCCGTGTGCCCTTTCCATGGGTACTTATGTAGCCATTCGTAAACGTGCCGATCGCAAACTGCGCTTTTTCTCGGAGAATTTTACCGAGTCGGGTATCTATGAATTGTCTCTGGATTCCTTGGCTCCCTGCAGCAACCGCACATGGACGGCCTATCCCTGCGGTGTCATCTGGGCTATGGCTCAGGAAGGAAAGGAAATACCTTTCGGCTTTGATATGTGGGTCTATGGCAATATTCCCAACGGCTCCGGTCTTTCTTCTTCGGCATCTCTGGAAGTGGTTACCGGCTATGCTCTGGGCAAGATCTTTGATATTCCCATGAGCAATGACTATATTGCTCTTCTCGGCCAAAAAGCGGAAAACGGCTATGTCGGCATGAATTGTGGCATTATGGATCAGTTCGCCGTTGCCATGGGCAAAGAAGGTTGCGCCATCTATCTCAATACGGCCTCTTTGGAGTATCAGTATGCTCCTCTTGCGTTGGATGGATGTGATATTCTGATTATGGATACCCGCAAAAAACGCGGATTGAAAGATTCGAAGTATAACGATCGCGTGAAGGAATGTGCGCAGGCTCTGGAAATTTTGCGTCAATACGGCGATGCGGAAACTCTTTGCGATGCCAGCGAAGAGATGCTGGAAAAGGCTAAGGCGGATATGCCCGAAGTTATCTATCGTCGCGCCCGCCATGCCATTACCGAGGACGGTCGTACCCAGTGTGCCGTAAAAGCCTTGGAGAATAACGACCTTAAGGAATTCGGTTGTTTGATGAATGCTTCTCATGAATCCTTGGAAAAGGACTATGAGGTTACCGGTAAGGAACTGGATAGTCTGGTTCACCATGCGTGGGAGTGCGAGGGTGTTATCGGTGCCCGCATGACAGGAGCCGGCTTTGGCGGATGTGCCGTTGCTTTGGTTGATGCCAATTATACCGAAGCGGTGAAGGAGTATGTGGCCGATCTTTATCATAAAGAAACGGGTCTTACCGCCGCCTTCTATATTGCATCGGTCGGAAACGGCCCAATGGAGGTTGTGGACTGATGACCACAGCATTAGATCGTCTGGTCGATTATGCTATATCGCATGATCTGATTGAGGCAAGCGAGCGTACATATCGCTTAAACTTATTGTATGGCGCCTTTTGTCCGGATGGCGGAGTGCCAGCCATTGGTGATTGTCAAACCCAATCTATACAGAAATTACTGGACTTTCTTTGTGATGAGGCGGTTCGATTAGAGCGAATTGCCGATACGCAAGGCAATCGGGATCGGTTTGATTCTTTGCTTATGGGGTTGGTGACCGAAAGTCCGTCGCACATTTCCCGTAAATTTAATGAGTTATATCAGCAATCTCCGAAAGAGGCGACCGATTGGTTTTATCGGTTTTGCCGCGATGTCAACTATATCCGTACCGAGCGTGTGGCTCGTGACGTTCGTTGGGATGCGCAAACACAGTATGGAACTTTGGAGTTGAGTATTAATCTGTCAAAACCCGAAAAAGATCCGCGCGATATTGCGGCGGCAGGGAAGACGGCATCGAGCAATTATCCCGCCTGTGCATTATGTGTGGAGAATGAGGGATATGCCGGCAGTGCAACTCAGCAGGCCCGTCAGAATTTACGAATCATTCCGATTACGGTTAATGAAGAAGCGTGGGGATTGCAGTATTCGCCCTATGTCTATTACGATGAACATTGTATTGTTCTTAATGCCCAGCATAAGCCCATGCGGATTGATGCGGCTGTCTTTGACAAGTTGTTTGACTTTATTGGGTTGTTCCCGCACTATTTTGTCGGCTCGAACGCCGATCTGCCCATTGTGGGCGGCAGTATTCTGTCCCATGAGCATTTTCAGGGTGGAATTCACGAGTTGCCCATGGCCAAAGCGCCTATTGAAAAGTCGCTCACCTTTGTCGATTATCCGCAGGTTACAGCCGGTATCGTAAAATGGCCGATGTCGGTCATTCGTCTGCAGAGCCACGATCGCAAAGCCTTGTCGAAATTGGCGGCACGGATCTTGGCGGCATGGCGGGAGTATACGGACGAGTCGGCATTTATCTTCAGTCATACCGATGGGGAGCCGCACAATACCATTACCCCCATTGCCCGTATGCGTCAGGGTCGGTATGAACTGGATCTGGTGTTGCGCAATAATATTACCACGCAGGAGCATCCGCTCGGCGTTTTCCATCCTCATGCCCATCTGCACCATATTAAGAAAGAGAATATCGGTCTGATCGAGGTTCAGGGCTTGGCCGTATTGCCGGCGCGTCTTCGTCAGGAGTGGGAGATGCTAAAGCAGGTTTATGTTGATGGCGGATCCTTTGCCGATCATCCGCAAACGGCCTCTCATGCCGCATGGATGCAGGATATTATTGAAAAACGTGCCGATCTTACCATTGATACCTTTGATATGGTAATGAAAGAGGAGATTGCCCATGTCTTTGAACAGGTGTTGGAAGATGCGGGTGTCTTTAAACGGAACCAAGAGGGGCAGGATGCCTTCCTTCGTTTTGTCTCAAAAGTATGATAGAAAAGCGACAGATTTCTGTCGCTTTTTTCATAATTTGTTCATAAAATAATTGACAAGCCACAGGGATGGTGGTATCATATTGATGATGAAGTTTTAAGCGGTACAGCGATGCCGGTAAGTTTCTGCATCAGCGAATAAAATTATGTAGAGGCTTGCCGTAGGCAAGCCTTTTTTTAGGGGAATTTATATGAATTTTAAGGCTAAAATTATGGACGAAGCGGCGATTCGTCGTTCCATGGCCCGTATCACCCACGAGATTATCGAAAAAAACCGAGGCGTATCGGATATTTGCCTGTTAGGGATCAAGCGCAGAGGAATTCCGCTGGCGGGTATGTTGGCGGAAAATCTGAAACGGTTCGAGGGTGTTGATGTGCCGATGGGGCATATTGATATTACCCGCTATCGGGATGACCTGACAGAAGAACTGCCGATCACCGAGTCAAGCGAATTTCCCTGTGCGATTGAAGATAAAAATGTAATCATTGTTGATGATGTGATTTATACCGGTCGCACCGCACGTGCGGCGATTGAAGCCGTGTTCAATTACGGTCGTCCCAAATCCATTCAATTGGCTGTGCTGGTGGATCGCGGGCATCGGGAATTGCCCATTCGCCCCGATTTTGTCGGAAAAAACATCCCCACTTCACATGAAGAACTGGTTTCGGTCATGATTGAGGGAGTGGACGAGGAAACGGGCGTTTGCCTGTATCAAATCGGTTAATTCGAGAGCAATCTCGTTTTAATAAAGAAAATAAAATTGGAGGAAGAAAATGAATCTCACCTACAATCTGGATGACAAGCCGAAATTCGGCCAGCTGATCGTTTTTGCATTCCAGCAGGTGCTCGCCATCATGGCGGCTACCATTGCGGTTCCTGCGATCATCGGCAACGGCATGTCACAATCGGCTGCCCTGTTCGGCGCCGGTGTCGGTACCCTGATCTATCAGCTGTTTACTCGCTTTAAGAGCCCGGTATACCTCGGCTCGTCCTTTGCCTTTATCGGCTCGATGTTGGCCGCCTTTGCCGGTGCCACTTCGATGGGCATGGGCTACCTCGGCCTGATTATCGGCGCGGTCTTTGCCGGACTGGTCTATGTGGTTATCGCGCTTATCGTTAAGGCTGTTGGCGTTGCTTGGATCGAGAAATTGATGCCCGCCGTCGTTATCGGGCCTACCGTGGCCATTATCGGTCTGTCCTTGGCCGGCAATGCCGTGGGCGATATGCTCAAGGGCGGCTTGCAGGTCGATGGCGCTTCGGTCTGCTCGCCTTATGTGGCGCTTGTTTGTGCTTTGGTTACCCTGTTTGTTGTTATTCTTTGCTCGCATTACGGCAAGAAAATGGCCAAATTGATCCCTTTCATCATCGGCATCCTGGCCGGTTATGTTGTGGCCTTGGTATTCACTCTCATCGGCGATGCTGCCGGTGTGGACGCTCTTAAGGTTATCAACTTTGGCGCATTTAAAGCCCTCTTCGCCGATGGCGTTACCTTCGGCACCTTCGTTTCTATGCCCGACTTCACCTTTGTTAAGGCGCTTGACGGCGTGAAGGACTTTGATTGGGCATATCTCGGTACCATTGCTGCCGCCTATGTTCCGGTTGCCTTCGTTGTTTTTGCTGAGCATATTGCTGACCATAAGAATCTCTCTACGATTATTGAGAAGAATCTGCTCAAAGAGCCCGGTCTGTCCCGCACACTGTTGGGCGATGGGGTTGGTTCCATGGCCGGCGCCCTGTTTGGCGGTTGCCCGAACACCACTTACGGCGAGTCGGTCGGTTGTGTAGCTATTACCCGTAATGCTTCGGTTATCACCATTACGACGGCCGCGATCATGACCATTCTGATCTCCTTTGTTTCTCCCTTCGTTGCTTTCTTGAGCACCATCCCGAATTGCGTTATGGGTGGCGTCTGCATGACCCTCTACGGCTTCATTGCCGTATCCGGTCTGAAGATGGTTCAGAAGGTGGATCTGGAGCAGAATAAGAACGTGTTTGTAGTATCGGTTATTCTCATTGCCGGTATCGGCGGCTTGTCGCTGACTTTCGGCGGTGTGACTATCACCTCGATCGCCTGCGCGCTGATTCTTGGCATCCTTGTGAATGTGATCCTAAACATCAAAAAGGAAGCTCCTGCTGAGATGCCTAAGGATAACGAATAATCAAACAATTAAGAAGCCGAAACGGATTTCCGTTTCGGCTTTTTTTATAGGGCAAATAAAATATGTTCGTTTCGTAAATTACCATCAGAAATCATCTGGTTTACTTCATACGCCTGCGCTTCCAGATCGGTATTGGATAAGGCTGAAAGCCCTTGTTGTTGTAAAACATCCACCACATCCTTAGCAATGGCTTCGATGCGCTCCGTCTTTTTTGCAGAAGTATCTGCATCGTTGGCGCTCGAAATTAAAAATTCGAGCCCCTGAGCAAGATCGGCAAGAAGGGGAAGGAATTTCATGGCTCGGAATGACCACTTGTAGAACGGGGCAAATTTTCCGTTTAACAGGAAGATGGTGCGCATGGTTTGATTAACGAATTCATGAATCGCTAACTGCGCCGCACCGCTCTCGCCATGTGCCAAACAGCGCGGATAATTGTATTGTCCCGCCTGCGCCATGATCAGCAAGGCGCCGGCTAACTTCTTTTTCCGCACATCTTCGGGAATCTGCATGAGAGATTGACGAATGCGGGAAAACTGTCGGTAATCATCCCGAAACACTTCGCCGTTGATTGCCTCGGCAATCGAAAATTCCGGAACAGAAAACCAATCATATAAATGGGAAAATCCATTCTCAAAACCAATCTTATCACGGTAAAAATCCGCAATGCGGATCACACCGTGCCGATTGCCGCCTACCGGCGATTGCTTGAGCCGTGTAAACCCCATAAATTCTTTGGGTAATTTGTCATACGCCCGCTCAAGGGCAAAAGCGTCCTGACGGCTGATTACGTCCTCATCCGGAAGAAACAGGCAAAACCCCGGCTCAAAATCATGATCTTGCGAGATGGTATCGTCAAACCCGTAACACTCCGAACCGCTTCCTGTCAAACCAACCGCAATCAAGGGCTCCAGATGAGGGAACTGCTCATGAATCATGGGTGCTCCGTAGGCTAGGTAGTATTGACGGGATAACTCAAGCCCCTTCATAAATCCTCCTTGACCGTTCTTCCAATTGCTTGGCGTAGAAAAAATGACCGTAATAACGGAAAGACGGCGCACATTTCTCGGCCACGAAAGCATAATACCCGTTATGGGGCAAAGTCTCGTCTTCCAACAGATCCTGTGCTTTTAAAATATAATCCTCAATCGTGCTTGACGCCGCCTCGAATCCGTATTGTGCCACTGCCGCATCCGCCATATTTAAATAGGTAATGGCCTGCTCAAGCGCACCGTTCTCGATGTGGGCCATAATCTCTAACGCCTTGTGGTAATAATCGTTAGCCCGATCATATTGTTTTAGATCCACTAAGGCTAACCCCATATTGTTATATAATCCACCAAACAGGGAATCGGCAGGGGAGAGCACTTGTTCAAATACAGCCAAAGCCCTTTCATATAAGGGTAACGCTTCTTTTGCCATTTGGAACGACTTGTATACCGTGGCGGCATTGAGAAGTGTTGTACCGCCTGTTTTGCTATTTTCAATGTCTAATTTGGATACAAGAAGAAGCGCCGCCTGCGCATCGGCAATGGCCTGTTCTTTTTTGCCGATCTTACGGTAAAGCCCCATGCGTTCATTGTATAAAGAGAGCAGACCGTTCTCGTCATGAACGGCAATCGCCTCATCCACCCAATAATTCAGATGGTTGAGTGCTGAAGGATAATCGTTGCGGTTTAAGGATTCGTCTAATTTTTGAATGATACGGGCAACGGGAATTCGTTGCACCGGATCGGTATCCATACAAAGCGGACAAGCCGGCTCTTGATAATCTTCAGGAGAAAGAGTCATCGTGGTATCACCTCTAAGAAAATTATAGCACATCCTGCGTAAAATACAAAGAATATCTTTTCATTTATCAAATCTTTTGGTATACTGCTTAAAAAGGAGGGTTTTTTATGCGTAAAAATTTCGGAGCCAAGCCACAACTGTATCCCCAGCCGGTCTTTATTATCGGCACCTATAATGAGGATGGCTCACCCAACGCCATGAACGCTGCATGGGGCGGAATTACCGAGGAGACCGAGATTACCATTTGTATCGACGATACCCATAAAACGGCAGAAAATCTTGTATAGCGTAATGCCTTTACGGTAAGTATGGGGACGGAACCGACTCGGATCGCCTGTGATTATGTCGGTATCGTATCGGGACAGGATCATCCCGATAAAATGGAGAAAACAGGCTGGCATGCGATAAAGAGTGAGTTTGTGGATGCGCCGCTTTTTGAAGAATTACCGATGGCGCTGGAGTGCAGGGTCAAATCTTACGATAAAGAAATCTGCCGATTGGTTGGCGAGATCGTCAATGTCAGCGCGGAGGAAAGCATTTTAAATGAAAAAGGCAAGGTCGATCCTGCCAAATTGCAACCCATCATCTATGATTCCATGAACCATGCCTATTGGAGTATGGGCGAGAAGGTCGGGCGGGCCTTCCGCGACGGATTATCGTTATAAAAATAGACGGAAAACAATGTTTTCCGGCTATTTTTATACTTGTTCGTACATCTCTTTGATGCAGTCGGGACAAATATTTTTCCCTTTGTAGTTTACGACCTGCGCGTTACCGCAAAATATACATCCGGCCTGATACTTTTTGAGAATGATTGCATCATTATCTACATAAATTTCAAGGGGATCTTTTATATTGATATCCATTTTTCTGCGCAATTCAATAGGCAATACGATACGTCCGAGTTCATCGACCTGTCTGACAATGCCGGTTGCTTTCATAATTTCCACCTTCCTTTATTTATACTGTATCACATTTCGACAAATTCCGTCAATAGGAAATTACATTTTTTGGAGGAATTGGGATGCTTATCTATATTGTGTTGGCCCTCATGCTGATATCCTGCGTTGTGGCGGTTATCACCGGCAACGGAGAAGCGCTATTATCGGCAACCTTGAGTGGCGCGCAGGATGCCGTAACCCTTTGTGTCGGTTTGGTCGGCACCATGACGCTTTGGAGCGGTCTGTTCCGTGTCGCACAGCAGGCCGGCTTACTGAGAATACTGTCCAAATGGTTGCGACCGGTGACGCGTATCCTGTTTCGGGATGAAAAGGACGAGGAAACCTTGGGGCACATGACAACCAATATCGTATCCAATATGATTGGGATCGGCAATGCGGCCACTCCTGCGGGGCTTGCTGCTATGCGCCGTATGGGAAAGCGTTCCGGAGGAAAGGCGACTTTAGCTATGGCTGTGTTCTGTGTTCTCAACGGAGCCTCCGTTCAACTGATCCCCACAACGATTATTAGCATGCGCGCCTTGGCCGGATCGGCTATGCCGGCCGATATTCTGTTGCCTGTGTGGGTTACATCCTTTGCTTCTGCCCTTATCGGTATCGTCTTGATCAAAGTATTATCACGAAAATGAAGATCATATCATATTTGATTCCGCTTACTATTTTAGGAATCCTGATTCTTGGCCTGATAAAAAAAGTAAATATTATAGATGTCTTTACCGAGGGAGCCAAAGAGGGGATCTCGGCTCTTTTAGGCGTTGCTCCTACATTACTCCTTATGATAACGGCGCTGAATATGTTTCGAGGTTCCGGCGCCGTAGAGGGTTTGACGGAACTTCTTTCTCCCGTTTGTGATAGAGTTGGTATCCCGCCGGAACTGGTTCCGCTTGCCGTTTTGCGTCCGATTTCAGGATCGGGCAGTATTGCACAACTATCGGAATATTTAAGCGTATATGGTGCCGATAGTGCGGTCGGGCGTATGGCCAGCGTCTTGGCGGCCTCCTCGGAAACCACCTTTTACACTTATGCGCTCTACAGCGGTGCGGCAGGGGTAAAGAAACTGCCGCACGCCTTAACCTGCGGCTTGATCGCCGATCTGGCCGCCTTTATTTTTTCGGTTTTGTCGGTACGATTATTCCTGCGGTAAGGAAAACCAGAAAGAACTGCCCTCACCAACGCGGCTGGTAACTCCGTATTTTGCTTCATGCAATTCCAGAATATGCTTAACAATGGATAATCCAAGCCCCGATCCGCGCGAAGCACGGCGATGTTGCTTGTCGATCTTGTAATAGCGGTTCCAGATATGCGGCAGTTTGTCTTCCTCGATCCCTTCGCCCGTATCCCGAATTTCTACATAGGCACAATGCTCAATGCTTTTTAGTGTAATGTAGATGTGCTTGTCAGTATAAGTCAGGGCGTTATTGAGTAAGTTGTAAATGGCTTGGGTTAATTTGATCGGATCGGCATAAACGCGGATACCCTCAGCAATATCGGTATGGATGGTTATGCCGTCATTCTGGGTGAATTTACGGTATCGTAAGGCAATTTCCTCAAGATTGGCCGACAGATCCACCGATTTTTTATCAAGATGTATCATCCCATCCGTATACTGCGTCTGTTCAATCATGTCGTTGACCAAAGCGGTCAGCCGCTTGGCCTCGGAAATAATAATATCCAAATTTTCGGCATTGTTCTCGCTGGGAATGTCCCGCATAACCTCGCCATAGCCCGAAATGAGGGTGAGGGGAGTGCGCATATCGTGCGAAACATTGGCCAGCAATTCCCGCCGATACTCGTCTACCTTATTGAGTTCTTGTGCGGCAACGGTAAGCGAGTCGGACAATTCCTCAATTTCCCGATACCCGCTGGCTTGGAAAGATACATTGTAGTTGGCGGTGGCTAAGGCCTTGGCGCTGTTGTTAAGTTTGGAGATCGGCTTGGCAATCAAACGGGACAAGATCCAGGCAAATGCTCCTGCCAATAACAGCAAAATAATGGTGATGATCATCATCTGATTGATCAGTGTTTGCACCGTGGCATCAACCGGAACGATGGTGCCGTTGATCATAATGGCAACGTTGTGTCCGATCGCATTCTCCCGAACACGGATATACATCAAACTGTCATACATACCGGGGTCATTTTTGGGAACATTACCGTGAAAATGATCGTTATCGTAGTTGGGGTTTCGGAAACCGTCGCCCTCAAATAATTCCAACGATTCGCCGCCGTTGTGCAGGGCGTCCATGCACATATGATAGCGGTCGTACGGCATGAGTTTATGCACCAGACAACTTACCAATACATCCGAATCGGCAAGGTAAGCGCCGTTATCGTTGAGATCATAAACAACAATGCACAATTCGCCGTTTTGCGATATGCGTGTCACCAGCGTTTGCAGTTCTTCGGGAGACTTGTCCAGATTGTGAGTAATAACGGTGGCCGTTTTTTTGATTAAATTGGTCTTGATCAAGCGATAAAAATCATCCAGAAAAACGACCTGTAACACCCACAATAAGGATAATGTAAGAGCCACAAACAAGGCAAAGCAGGCAAAGAGTTTGGGACGGATCCCGATGCGGTGTGGCTTATGCTTCAAATCGGTATCCCACCCCTCTGAGGGTCACAATAAATTTACTGTAAACCCCTAAACTTTTCCGTAATAGCTTGATGTGGGTATCTAATGTGCGGTCATCGCCAAAAAAGTCATACCCCCATACTTCGCTCAGTAGTTTTTCGCGGTATAGTGCAATGTTGCGATTGCGCACCATATAAAACAACAATTCATATTCTTTGGGGGATAGGTTGGCGCGTTCACCGTCAATGGTCACGATGCGGCCGGTAAAGTCGATCATAAGTCCTTCTGCCTCAAAGACATTGGAACGGTCGGTATGCCGCATCCGACGGGATAAAATGGCCTGAATGCGAAGCATCAATTCTTTGGGGGAGAATGGTTTTACCACATAATCGTCAATCCCCGCCATGAACCCGTGGATGCGATCGTATTCCTCGCCGCGCGCCGAGAGCATGATAATGGGTGTATCCTTTATTTTGCGGATCTCAGCTGCCGCCGAAAATCCGTCCAGTTCGGGCATCATGACATCCATGACAATCAGGTCAAAACTGTTTTTCCTCACAAGGTCAACCGCCTGCATCCCATTTTCCGCTTCGGTGACTTCATGTCCTTCATATTCGGCATATTTATGTATCAATTTACGGATATTTTCTTCATCGTCAACAATCAAAAGTTTGTACATAATATTCC
>JAZNSU010000178.1:0-1714 GCA_045591385.1 Eubacteriales bacterium | reverse complement strand
GTCCTTTTTACTTCACATTGGCGTAAGCCAATACTTCACGGTTAAAAACTACTTCACACGGCCGCAAGGCCGTACTTCACTATAAATTTTGTCTTATGAAAAACCAGCGCATCTTTTTAAGGTGCATTCGTCATCTATTCTTCCGGTAAAAAGATCTCGGGCTGAAAGGCACGGCGCAACAGATAAGCAATCACGTCACTGCTCTTGCTCTTGACTACCGTCTGTAACAGGCGGGAAGGATTGTCGCCCTCGGTGGCGTTAGATACGGCCAACTGTAAACACCCAACCCCCGGCATCTCATCCATTTTCAGGCGAAGTCCGTCTTCTTCAAAGAAAAACTTAATGAGTCGTGCATGCGACGATTCTAAAAAGGATAGCCGTACCTTGAGTACCGGCACATTATCTTCGTTTTGGGAAAAAGCACCTGTCACGCCCACGCAATGGCGCTCCTGCCCGAAATCCAACACCGTATAGGCTGGCATGTCAAAGCCGATGGCAAAGGAATGGGTGTGTTCCCGTTCGGTAAAATCACACCAAAGTTCTCCTTCCTGCTCATGAAAACCAACGGCGCAAAGGCCGCTTCCGTAGCAGTTTTGCACCGTCTGCATGAAAGCAGGCATCAGACCCAATGAAGATGGTTTATTTTTGGGCAAGGCAAAACGGCGGCCGCTCAGTTCTTCCATGCGATCCCGCAGTTTTTCCTGCTCACGGCGGGTCGAAATAGGATGAAACAGACGATGCCAACGGCTGGGTGTGGTCTGTTCTAAAAAGGCGGATCGGCGTCCCAGCATTTCGCAGGTGCGGCTAAGCGAATCCTGCGCCGAAAGATCTTCGGGTAAGGGTGCGCCAAAGGGGCGGGAAAAGTAATCCTCTACCAACTCGTAAAAGCGGCTTTGTTGGAACAGTTCATTATTGCCTGCGTTGGATACAATGAGTAATCCCGTTTTGGGATATCCGATCACATTCTGTTCAAACATGCCGTTGAAGAGAAAGGAGTCGTTTTGCCGTGCCACCCAAGTCTGATAACCGTAATTGAAATTACCCGTTTGTGTGGGTGTTTCGGTTTGCTTGGTGATCATCTGATCTACCCATTCTGCACTTACCAGCTGATGGCCTTTCCATGCCCCGTGATTGAGTACCAGTTGCCCAATCTTGGCTAAATCTTCGGGCAATAGATAAAGTCCCCATCCCGCTTTGGTCACACCCTCGGGCGAGGCCTCCTAGTAATAGTTTTCAATACCCAGCGGAGTAAACAAACGGGTACGCAGATATTCCACCAGGGCCTGTCCCGTACGTCGGGTGACTATGGCCGATAGCATATAGGTGTTGATGCTGTTATAGTGAAAGGTAGTGCCGGGGTTTTTCACCGAGGATTCAAAAAAGCACTTCACCCACTCGGTCTCGGTCACCGCCGCCGATTCATTCATAGATACGCCTGAACGCATAGTGAGCAGGTCTTCCACCGTAATGGCGGCATGGGTCAATTTCGATAGCCCTGTGCGATCAAAAATGTCGATCAGACGCTCTTTGATGTCCAACTTGCCCTCATCGATCAGCATACCGATGGCCAGTGCGGTAATGGATTTGCACTCTGAATAGGTGATGTGCCATACCCCTCGGTCATAAGCGCCGAAAGCGGCATCGACAAGGCGGCGGCCGTAGCGGTAGATGCTCACCCCATGCATGTCCAGCGTGCGGTCAGCATCCAGGTCAT
>JAZNSU010000177.1:0-17026 GCA_045591385.1 Eubacteriales bacterium | reverse complement strand
TTTTATGAAAATATGGCCGACCCCATCTGCCAAGGTAGCATGGACCATACGGCCGATGCGCTCTATCATGTAAACTGCGACGATCATGAGGAGCGTGTCAATCTGTCTGTTAAGGTCAGTCGTGACAGATTCAAAACGTTTGATGTGCATCGAATCGATGACATGGGCGGGTATGCCGATATCGCTGTTGGTGATGCCATCTATATTCTTTACGAAAAGAACTTCGGCCGTGACGGCCTGTTCTTCCTTCGATTCTCATAAGAACCTTATATTTCCACGGTCAGGAAATAAAAAAATATATTATAATTTTTTAGGAGGTACTCATTATGAAAACTATGAAACGTATGGCAGCGCTCGTGCTCTGCCTAAGCCTATTGATTGGCCTGCCCTTTGCCGTGCAGGCGGTTGGTACATCAACAACCACATCATTTGATTTGCATGCCATATACAAGATGAATGACAAAATGAAAAAAGCATATAATGCTACTGACTTGAGTGACTACACTTTAGTACCCTATTTTAATTCTTCAGATAAATGGGGATGGCAGGCAAAAGGTAATGTAGGTACAGCATTTGAGATGTTTGTTGAACCTTATGATGCTGAGGGTAATGTATTGGGTAAAGCTAACATTATTTTTAACGCTGTAAATTATTACAACACAGCCAAAGACACGGATACATGCTATACATGGGTTGGCGGCTCTGGAAGCAAAGAAACTTATAAAAGAGTACCGCTGCTTCAATTTGAAGATACAACACAAGGATTTAGTTATTGGAAAGAACAAAAGGGAGCTGTTGGCTATCGTTTCGTTATTTTGGAAAAGGACGGTCAGGTTGTCAACGATCATATCAATGGTTGGAAAACATCTTTGCCTGGCAATGACGGAACAACACTGACGGCAACTGATGTTTATGGCGACGGTACAAAGGATGCCGTTGTTAGGGAAGTTATTCTTCTTGAAAATAATGATTATTTACATTTAAACACTGTGACACGCATCAGTGATTCTAAACTTCTGCTGAAGTTTTCTGAGCCTGTTGCCATGGCGGAGTTGAAGGCAAACGGTGGTCCGGTAAATATTGAATTACACGAAACAACGCAAACCGGCCTTGGTAATAATGCCCCAAACGACACTGCAACATATGTAACCAAATGGGAGGCAATCTCGGCAAAGGTTCTTGGTAGCTCTGAATATGTCGAAGTAACTTTTAATGATGGTGCTGTGGCAGAAGCGTTTGCCAATAAAGAAGCAAATGGAACAGGGTTGTGGTTGCAAATCTCCGAAAACAATACAGCCACCATTCCCGTATGGGGACATAATGGTGAGCAGGTAAACAATAACTTGATTGACGGTATTTGGGCTACCGCAGATAAGGAGCCTTTGTTTGCTATTTCTGGTAAGTATAGAGATAGTATGTCTGGCGATTTTTGTTATTATTGGCCGACATCGAAGGAATTGCCGAATATTTGGAGTGAGCAGGGCGTTTATACTGATTTAATTACGGCATTGGATGCAGCACAGGAAGGTAATACGGTTCATCTGGGTGCTGCTGCTAGCGTTGATGATCGGTTTATGGAAGTTCCGGCCGGTGTGACTTTGGATCTGCATGGCAAGAATTTGACGGTTAAGAATATCTTCTCCTTTGGTGATATTATTGACTCGACCGACGGTAACGGCGGTTTGGTAATCAGCAACAATAAGACAGTAGCTTTTGTCGGTTTGCAGGAAGATAATGCTTCGCTGCCGTTGTATGATGCTGCTAACGGTTGCTACCGTTTCTATGAGTGCACGGTAACCGGTTTTGAGAATGTTAAGACGGATAATCCTGTTACTTACTGTCAATTCGGTATCAATGTTCTCTTTAATAACCAGACGGCATATAAACTGTTGGCTGAAGATGCCAATGCAGAACTGTCGCTTGACATTACCGTGGGTGAGCAAGAGATTCCGTATTCCTTTAAGCAAACCACTATGGAGGGTTTGCGTGATCTTGTGACCGAAGACGCGGCTAGTTGGAATAATCGTACCAAAGCGGCTATTGCGCTGACGATTTCCGGTCTTGATGCTTATGATTCCACGCCTTCGATTTCGGTTGCTCCCACGCTGACTTCGACCGGTGTGGCGCGGACTGCTGCTGCTATCACCTATACTTCTTCAAATTAAGGGAGGATGGGAAAATGAAGAACTACACAAAACCTGAGGTTTCGGTCATCCAATTTGGGATGACCGAGGCCATTGCCTTTGATGCAGACAACGATGATGAGATTGTTGTCGGTGGAAATGGAAAGTTCAGCGAAAATGTTGGATGGTGGGATTAATCCCTCCGCAAAGGAGAGAAAACCATGAAGTTAATGAAACGAGCAGCAGCACTTATGCTCTGCCTGTGCCTGTTGATCGGTCTGCCCATTTCGGTGCAGGCCGTCAACATTCCAAAAGATAAAGGGCTTGAGTTGATCAATGCTTATGCCATGTCTAACCGCTTTGTTATTAACTGGACACAGGGAAGCGGCGGAACCAATAAGCTTACGGATCATTGCGTTGTCCTGTATTTTAATGATCAGGTCAGGGATGCCTATCACATCCGAAACAATAACTATGTCAAATTGTACATAGAGCCGTATAAGGCAGACGGTACCTCGCTCGGTCTTCAGAATGCGGGATATCAGGCTGTTGACTACTATGGCACAACGGCGGGCAACAATAAAAAGGTTGTTGTAGTTCGCTTTGGAACGCAAAATGGCTCCTCTTTTGTGGCCAGTTCCAATGGCTTTAGTTATTGGCGAGGACAGGGAGCGGTTGGCTTCCGACTGTATATTGTAGATAATAAGGGAACCGGTATCAATAATAAGGTTGACGGCTGGGCTACTACCATTTCGTACGGATGGTGTCTGAAAGCTAATGCGCAGCATGGCGGCAAGGATGCGGTTATCAAGGATATTTTGTTTGAGGAAGATTGTCTTTCGGTAAAGCAGTATATCGCAGCAAGCGATTCCAAGATTCAGGTGCAATTTTCCGAGCCGGTGGCTATGTCGGCGTTAAAGGCCAACAATGGTCCGTTGTCGATTGAATTGCATGCCACTCTCGGCTGGCTTAATGCAAATAATGAGCCGGGTGATAATAACGGCAAGATAACCGACCCTGTGAAAAAGAGTTGGCCGGCGGTATCGGCAAAGACAATTGGCGATGGACAGTGGATCGAGGTGGATTTTGGCGAAAATTCCGTTTCGGATGCGCTGGCTTATGCGGCGGCAAACAGTTGCACATTGAACTTGCATTTTTCCGATAACGGTAGTGCGACTTCTCCTGCATGGGGAAACAATGGCGAACAGCTCGATAACGGTTTAATTGACGGTATTTGGGCGGTATCGAACAACTGTCCTTTGTTGGCGATCAGCGGCAAACACCGCACTGACGTGGCAGGTGATACGACCTACTGTGCAAGAGTAGAGGCGCCCAGAGTATCGGAGGCAGAGATCCGTGAGGACAACAGCCTGTTAATTAAGTTTTCACAGGCGGTTGCTATGCCTACGACGGCTGTGACGGCAACGCTTGGACTGTACAATGCACAGAACCAGAAACATGCTGACTATGGCTGGTCGGTTCCGGTTAGTGAGGACACGGCGACATTCTACGGAAGCAATCAAGATGCTTTCGTTGTAACCGTTCCGTCTACCGCGGCAGAGTCGATTCGCAGCATTGCCAAAGGTTTAGAAAGCCAAGGGTACACCCTGCGCCTAACCCTGACCTCACATGATGGTGCTGTTGATGGAGTGATTAGTGAGATCACAGCCAAGAATAATGCGGATATGAAGTTACTGGCCACTGTTGGCGGAGACGCTGATGCGGTAGTGATCGATGTTACTTGCGTAGAGACCAAACTGCTCAAACTGGAAAAGGTAGATGCTTTTAAGGAGAACACCTTAGTGCTTACCTTTAATCAGGATGTTGTTGTCAATAACGGTTACTACATGGGGTTGACATTGGTAGAGAATGGTGGCAATTGCTATCAGTCCTACAACGCAGCAACGGGTAAGTATACCATCGTAAGAGGCAATCCGCAGGACGGTGTTTCCAAGCCTGCGCAATGGGATTTAAGTTTCAAGGGCTATCTCAACGGACAGAAAAATGTTGTGTATGCCACGGTAAACGAGGGGCAAGGGAACTTTGCTTCATCGGTATCAACCGGTTGGAACTTGAGCAAGATCATGACCTTCTGCGAGCAATATTCGCAGGGCAAGCTGATGTTCCGTATTCAGGAGAATAACGGCAACAACAGCGGTACGATTGATTGTATCCATGTCGATGGCGATACAGCAAACACCTTACTTTCAAATTTCGGCAATGATCAGGTGCATTATGAGATTGCGGATTTCCGTAATGATGTGATTGTGGAATCGGCTAAGTTGATTGATGGGGATCTGATTGAGATCACTTTCAATAAGCCGATTACTAACACCTGGTATCATGCGACTGAGCGTGGATCAGCCATGTTGCGGTTGTCTCAGTATAATGAAGCCAAGGGACAGTGGTCTTGGTATCGTTATGACGGTAAGGATGCAGGTGCAAAGTATTCGGACACGCCGACCCAGTGGGGTTGGGGACTTTCGAACCTGTTTAATTATAATCCCAAGAATACACCTACAGATGCCATTCCGGCCAATACCGAGGCATCTAAGGTTTGGTATTACAAGTGGAATGAAGGCAAGATGGACATTTTGGATCTGTTGGCTATGGTAAAGGATTCGGAATCCGTTTTTGCACAAGACAATGTGCAGTTGACACTTGTGTTGGAAAAGAGCGGCACAGAGGATAAAATGTTAATCAACTGCGTACAAAACTTTACCACGGCTGACGGTAACTATTACCTGTATGATAACGATGCGCTGCAGTGGCGTCATCATGCGGCGATTACTACCGAACTTGCCATTCCGTCCATGCTTAAAGTGACGGATATTACTGTTAATGATGAAAGCACCATGACGGTGACCTTTAACAAGGACATTGAATCGGTAAAGGATATTGAACCTTCGATTCGATTGTTGGACGGCTCCGGCACCGTGAAAGATCAGATGATTTTGACGGTAAAGGCCATTGAGGGGAATACGGTTACCTTCGCAGCAAGAAATTCTGTAAAAGAAACCTATCGTAATTTTTCTAAGGTGTGGCAAACTGCTAATGAGAACGGTTGGAAGATGCAGTTTGCGCTGACACAGACCAGCACATCGGAACCTGCCAAGGTGAAGCGTGACGGTATGGTTAATGGCGTGATCAGTAAGGATGGCAGTTATCTAATCAGTTCTATTCTCAGTAAAGATGTGATTGACGCGTATTACATAATGGTTGATCGCAACAATTATGCCTTTAATCCGGAATCATTTAGTATTACCAATGTTGAACAGATTGGTAAAAATGTTTTAATCGTTGAGTTTTCGGAGAATATTCAACTGGTAGATATGGAAGCGAAGCCGTTTGTTGCATTGCGCATGGTTGATCCTACAGATCATGAAGCGATTCGACTAAAGAGTGACGGACAGCCGACTAAGGATGCCAAAGAGAGCAAAAATGTTATGCAATGGCCGGCTTCTTCTATTGATTTCTATGGTGATCGTAAAGATGCTTTGATTGTAACATTCCCTGATACGACTGATATTGGTTTGTTAAGCAGCAAAGCGAATATGGATGCGAAATTCATGCTGTATGAGGTTATGTTGTGCATGGAGGAGAGCTCGAATGATTCGTTGGCACCTGACCGTGTTAAGGGTAACTATTTAATGCATCATATTCGCCGTGCGAATGATCAGAAGCAACTAGAAAGTTCTAAGATAAAAAATACAAACGGTGGACTGGTTGATGGTGTGTTTGAATCTGTTAAGCCTCTAGACTTAACGGCTGATTTGCAGGTTGAAGGAGTTAAGGTTTTGGATCAGACTCGCATTGTGATTACCTTCTCCGAAGCTGTAAATATCAATAGTCCCTCCGGGTATATTCGTGTGGTAAATGATGTGTTGGCTACTGTCAAAGCTTCTGACGGCACAGCGTTGAATTGGGGCGGAAGATTGGCTTATTATGATGAAGCCAAGACGCAAATTGTGTTTACCCTCAATGTTAAGACAACCGGTACGACTGATGCACAGGCCAACGGGTTAGATGATTTGTTCAGCCGTGGTTATGCGAAAGACGGTAATCGCTTGGCGCTGGTTGTTGGCGATCGTGCAGATAAGGCTGTTATGAACGGTATTGTGGATTCGATTACAGGCACTACCGGTAAACCCCTTTATGCGGATCCCATGACGGGTGCGTATGATGCTTTGTGGTTGGATGTAGATGCAACACAGATTCCGCAAGGAGAACTTACGGTTACTGATGTTACCATTGTTTCGGATATTGATGCGGTTCTTACTTTCTCGGCACCGGTTGAGATTGTAGATAATCCATATTTGGCTGTAAGACTGATGACTAAGGATAATTTCCTTATCAGCATTTCACCGGAAGGAAAGTATGCGGAACATCAGAAGGGCTATACTCCGGTACAATGGCAGGGTGTAAAGTGGGTTTGGAATAATGAAGAACACACACAGATTCGCATTTCGATCGGAAAAGGTACGACAGAGGCCAAGAATTTTACTGAAATGATGGCAGTGGATTGGGATAGTTTGTTCCCCGGTGCACATCTGACAGTAGGATTTGAGGAGAATAATGCTGCAGTCATTGACAATAACGGACGTGTTGATAACGTTCGATTGGCGGCGGATGAGCGTGTTCGTCTGCGTTCAAATTCTAAACTGGGTTCTCGTGACGGTTGTTTTGTAGTTCCCGTGGTAGATGTTGAACTTCGCAATGTAACGGCGACAGCTAAAATTATCAATGATATGCAGATTCGCGTTTCCTTCTCGGAACCTGTAGCCATTCATGGCAATCCGTACATTGCATTTCGTTATATTGATGAGGAGACGGATCGGGTTTACTATAACGGAGATGAATATAACCGTGCTCCTGTTCAGTTTGGCGGCAAGTGGGAGTGGGCAAACAATGCTCATACCGCTATTATATGGACGATGTATGGAAATGCAACGTTTGGAGCCTGCAATCTGTATGATATTATCAATTACAGACATGCCCTTGAATCTATGACCGGACGCAAGATGCAGTTCTGTTTGGAGGAGAAGACGGATGCTGATTTTGCAAAGGTGGGGCAGAATAATCGTATCGATAATATATCATCACTTGACGGAAAGAATCATTTGGTTGCCAATCTCGCTGGTGATTCGGACGGATTGTATTTGGATCTAAATATGAATGTACTGCGAAATGCAGCAGTTGTAAAATTAATTTCGGCAAAAGCAGTTAGCGATCAGACAATTGAACTGACATTCTCTGAGCCGGTCAGATTAGCGGATGAAAATGCACCTACGGTTGAGTTGCGTTATTTGAGCGCAGACGGCAATGCTGATGTATTGACAAACGGTAAAATTGCCAGGTTTACAGGGCAATTATCCCCTAAGGCTGATGATCCCTGTGTACTTATATGGACATTGAATTCCAAACTGGCAGATAATCTGACAGATATATTCAATTACAACGGACAGTTCAAGTGGAACTCTACATCCCATGTGGCATTGATTATGGAGAATGAGAGTGAAGAGATCCCGACATGGAGCATGCGGTTATGGGGTATTACCAGTACAGATGGTGTGCGGAACTTGGAAGGATCTTATCAAAAATATCCGTCATATGTTCTGGATGTTGAGATTGACTATGATATTCCCGCTCCTGAATCGGCTACAGGTGTAGAAGAAGCACCGCAAATTACCTATTACAGTGATTATACGATCCCTGTGGTATTGGGTGCCGGCATGGTTGTCGTTAGTGCGATTGTTTTGTTGTTCGTTTGTTTAAAAAAAGGCAAGAAGGAGGAGATGTGATATGAAATTTAAACAGTTTATTGCAATGCTTCTCTTGCTTGTTGTGTTGTTGGCTGGGGTCTGCGTACAAGGCGCAGACCGCAAGCTGACCATTAAGCGAGCAGTGCTAATAAATGATACACAGGTTGTAGTTGAGTTTTCCGAGCCGATTGCGATAAATAAGTTCGAAACCAATCGGGGACCTTTTATTGCCATTCGTTTGGTTAATTCCAGTGGTGCTGTCCAGAAAGTCACAGATGATAAAAGTCCTCATTACGGAACCTATTTGCAATGGACCGGTTTGGTGCAATATGTGGACAGTAAACATGATCGATTGGTGGTTACCTTGCAAACTGAAGTTATGGGAATAAAGACTATGTCTGAAATTCTCAATTATAAGGGATTATTGGCTGAGTACAAACAATTTCCGGTTGTGTTTACCTTAGAGGAAGTGCCCTATACTACAGCGGAGCATTACACCGACGGATACATATGTAACGTAACTACCAAGGACGGAGAAGTGTATTTATCGGCTACAAGGCATCAAGGATATGAAAGTTGCAACATACCCATTGAGAATGCTTATGGATATCGAGTAGATTTATCTTCTCTGGAAGGCACGATGGAGAAAAAAGAAATAATTACTGAATTTGAATTTCCCTTGGTAACGCTAGCAAATGAAGTGCCGATTGAAGAGATTGAAGATGAAAATTCGGCAGATGAGGTGCTGAGGAATGATCCGATTATCACGATGGCGATTCTTGGTGGTAGTGGATTGCTATGCGCGTTGTTGATTGTTTTGGCGATTGTCATTCATAAAAAGAGGAAGGTGGTGTCATAATGAAAAAAATTCTATGTGTGCTTTTGTGTGCAGCAATGCTTCTTTCGGTTGTTGCTTGCGGCAATAAAATAGATAGTAAAAATTATGATCCATCTTCTGCTGCAAAAAAATGGATGGAAACGCAAATCAAAAACAATACTTTGATTTCTTTTGACTTTGACGGCAAGGCTTATACTGATCATATTAAGAATTGGGATAAAACCGTTGAGGACACAGAGGAAGGATGGACTGTTACCTATAAAAAAGATGGTGTAATCGCGTGGTCGGAGATTTCTTTTGATAGTGAACTTGCGGCATTGGAATGGACCAATTATTTCAAAAATGAGGGTTCATCCGATTCGGCGGTTATCAGTAACATTTTAGCTATCAACAGTGAAGTTTCGGTTGAGAATCCGATATTGACTACAGCAAATGGTTCCGATTGTGCAGCAAATGACTTTGAACCCATTGTCGTTGACCTTGTAGCAGAAACGGAGTATACCATGGCAACCCATGGGGGGCGTTCTTCACAGGGTGCTTTCCCGTATTTTGACATTAGCAATGGTGAATATGGTGTTATCGGTGCGATTGGATGGTCTGGCGACTGGAAGGCAGATTTTGTGCATGAAGAAGGCAAAATCAGCATTGTAGCTGGGATGCAAAAAACAAACATTTCTCTTCATGTCAACGAGCAAATGCGTACACCTATGATCATGATTCAGTTTTTCAAGGGGACACAGGATGATGGACATAATGCCCTTCGTCGGCTGATGTTTAAATCCTATGTTCCTAAAGAAGAAAACGGTGATCCGGCTCGAATTCCGCAGGTATTCACCTGTGACGGACAGGACAGTGAGGAAGCACAGATCAGTCTAATTAAGATACGTGAGGCTGAAGGCCGAGATATCGAGGGTATGTGGATTGACGCTTCCTGGTACGGTGAATTGGGAATAGGAACTAAAATTGGTGACGGGGAATGGATACAAGAGGTTGGTAACTGGTATTTTAACCCTGAGCGCTTTCCTGAAGGCAACATGCTTAAGACCGGCACATGGCTGGAAGAACAGGGGAAAGACTTTATCGTTTGGTTTGAGCCAGAGCGTGTAAATGCAGGTACCCAACTTGCTACAGAGCATCCTGAATGGATGTTAAAATCTAATGCTGGCGGTAGTATGTATCTGTTTGATTTGCGCAATGATGAGGCTTGCGATTACCTAATTGATATGATCAGTGGTATCATTCAAGGCAGTAAAATTACTTGGTACCGTCAAGATTTCAATATCAACCCGTCTAGCTATTGGACTGAGGGTGATGAAAATGAGAATCGTGTCGGCATGAGTGAGATCCAATATATTACCAATTTGTATCGGTATTGGGATGGTTTGGTTGAAAAAAATCCCGGATTGATGATTGATAATTGTGCTTCGGGTGGCCGTCGTTTGGATCTGGAATTGATGAGTCGCTCGGTACCGCTTTGGCGAAGCGATTACAACAAAGCAGATTTAGTTCAGACGGATGCCATTCGCTCGATCAACTTTGATTTGACGTGGTGGATTCCCTTGCATGGTGGACGCTATCCGAACGAAAACCCGACTAAGAATGGGTTATACAACATGCGCTGTATGTTAAGTGCAGGCGGTATGACCGGCTACAATGGCGGGATTGAAGTGGAAGCGCAACAAGCATTAGCCGAAAATAAGGTCAACCGTGAAATGATGTATGGTGATTATTACATGCTTTCTTATGGTGTTGGCAATGAGGTAGGTTCTAAGAATGCTGCCTATCAGTTTAATGTGCCGGATGAGGGTAAAGGTTATATTTTAACCTTCCGTCCAGTCAACAGTGAAAAAGAATCCAGCATATATAAACTGAAAGGGTTGGAGGCGGATGCGACATATAAAATTGATATTGTCGATTCCAATGAATCCTTTACGGCAACTGGAGCAGAGCTTATGGAAAAAGGGATTGCATGTTGGTATCCCGATGTTGCATTTTCGATTTTGATCTATTACAATAAGGTATAAATTACATTCCCCAGCCCGACTATGGGCTGGGGAATATCCGCACAAAAAGGATGTGAACATATGAACAAAAGACCGTTATTAGGGGCCAACTATTATCCGGAGGATTGGCCGGAGAGTGAGCAGGAACATGATATTGCCATGATGAAAAAGGCCGGACTTACCGTGGTTCGGATCGGCGAATTTGCATGGAGTAAAATGGAGCCGAAAGATGGTCAATATGACTTTCAATGGCTTCACGATATAGTCAATAAATTGGGCGAGAACGGTATCGATGTGGTGTTGGGTACGCCTACGGCCTGCCCGCCGATGTGGTTGGAAGAAAAAGATCCGACTATGATGCGTATAGATGAATTTGGCATCCCGCAACAACATGGTGCCCGCCGTAGCAATTGTTCGAACAATGCGACCTACTTGGAATACAGTCGACGTATTGTTGAGAAGATGGGACAGGAATTCGGCAAGGATCCGTATGTTATCGGTTGGCAGATTGATAATGAAATTGCGCCCGGTGGTGTCGATTGCCAATGTTCAACCTGCCGTGCTAAATTCGCCGAATTTCTGCAAAAGAAATACGGAACGATTGAGGAATTGAATCGTCGCTGGAATCTGAATCTGTTTTCACAGCATTACGATCGGTTTGATCAGGTACTGGCACCGCTGAAGAAAAGTTGGTTGCCACCCGTTCAGCGCATGGATTGGCATGAATTTCAGAACGATGCGCACACGGCATTTGTAAAAATGCAGTATGATATTCTGAAAAAATATACTGATACGCCGGTCAGTACTGATATGATGCCGTATGCGAATATGGATTATGAGAAGATGGCTGATTTTATGGATTTAATCCAGTTCAACCATTATCATGATCAGGACCATCAGCGCCGTGCGGCATTTTGGTTTGACTATTTGCGTACATTAAGTGATCATCCGTTCTGGATTACCGAAACAGCCACCTGTTGGAGCGGTTCTCATTTTACGCCTGCTCATTTGCGTCCCGAAGGCTTCTGTAAGGCGAACTCGTGGTTACCGATCGTATTGGGTGGCGAAATGAACAGTTATTGGCTGTGGCGGCAGCATTGGACGGGACATGAATTGATGCACGGTGCAGTGCTTTACGCCTCAGGTCGTCCTATGCATATTTTCCCTGAGATACAGGAACTGTCTGAAGAATATAGTAAGGCCGCTGACTTTCTTGGTGGTACAAAAGTAAAAACGGACGTGGCTATGCATTTTTCAATGCGTAACGAATGGATCTTTAAGTTCCAGCCGGTCGTGGAAGGTACCGTATCGGCAACCGATCGGGAACTCCGTCCGATTGAGCCGATTTATGAGGCCATGATCGCTAACGGTGTACGTCCCGATCTGATTGCTCCTCAGCATAGTTTGGATGGCTATAAATTACTGTTCTCTCCGTATTTGCTTACTACAGAACTTGGTAATTTACCGAACCGCATCATCGAGTGGGTGAAGAACGGTGGTACGTGGGTTGTTGGCCCGATGACCGATATTCGCAACTACGACGGATCCCATTATATCAACAAAGCCATGGGCTTTGTTGAGGATTTGCTTGGTTGTCAATTGGTTCAGCAGTTGCCGGATGACAATCATCAAATTTCTTGTCAATGGCATGACGGAACGCCGTTTATGGCGGAGCAATGGCTTATGCTCTATGATATTGATGAAGCATCTACAAGTTTAGCAACGGTTTCAGGCGGCTTTTCCTCGACTATAGGAAAGAGTGTATTGTTTTCGAAATCTGTCGGCAAAGGGCGTGTTGTTGTGCTTGGTGCTCGTCCCGATGCAGAAGGATTACGTCGCCTAACCGATTATCTGTTGGATGAAAGTGGCGCACACGCTATCCGAGTTGAGGGTGCGGTTGTTCCGGCTTACCGAGAGGGTGCTAATTTTGCAGGTATTGCTGCGCAAGAGATCGATGGAAAGAAAGGCAAACTCTATTTTGATGGTGTCATGACCGATCTATTGACCGGGTTGATGCATGAAGGATGCGTAGAGTTGGCGCCTTACCAAACAATGATATTATCCAAATAAAAATATCGCCGCTATAGTTACTATAGCGGCGATACTGTTTTGGTGGCTCAACGCACGGGGCAGTCGAACGCCCGCTGTAATCCGACGTCAATTTCCTTTAAGGTAATAGTTCGATTATCTCCGGAATAGTTGAAGGTCAATACTACTTTATCATCATATACAAAAACTGAGTTTAAAAAGATTTTGATCAAGCGCTTCTGACACTCGATGTCCGTATAATCCATATTGGTGAACTGATGCAGAAAATGCAGTATACGTTCTTTATTGAGTCCGAGATTTTCTTTCAAGCGAGCTTCTGCCAAGGCAATTTTTATTTCATCTTTCTGTTCCTCAAGCTCATCCATACGGCTCTTGGTTGCTTCATTGATAATTCCTTGCTCGATAGCTCTCACCAAATTAGCAATAGATTTTTCAATATCTGCAAGAGCTTGTCTTAAAGACTCAGTATATGATGTTTCCGTATTTTGCTCCAAATAATACTGATAAGTATTTTCAGCAATGAACTCAATCATATCTTCATCTTTTACAAGATTGATTATGTATTCTAACACAAGATTTTCGATCCATACTTGACGAACGGGCTTTTTTGTGCACAACTTCTTGCGTTGATTATGGCAGTAGTAATAGTGATGGCGGTTACCGGTTTTGCTTGTTCCACTTACACCTACCATCATAGCACCGCATTTACCGCAAAACAACTTCTCGGTTAGCAGATACTCTACTTTGGCGTTCTTGTGTGCGGCAGCACGCTGATTGTATTTAAGCATTTCCTGAACCTTATAAAATGTTTCTATATCCACGATAGGCGGAATGGCGTTCTCTAAACGCACCTCATCCTTATAGGTGTAAATACCAATGTACTTTTCATTTTTTAACATAGTCCGTAAACTGTTGTGAGTAAACGGTTTTCCCTTCAAGGTGCGGTGTCCTCTTGCATTTAATTCCCGTACTATTTGAGCAATCGTCTATCCCTGTGCATATAAATTAAACACAAGTTTAACAGTTGGTGCACTCTCGGGGTCGATAATAAACTTTTTATCGGGACCTGTGAGATATCCTAACGGTCTGTTTCCACCCGTACTTTGTGCCTTTGCAGCGCTGGCACGTTGACCTCTCTTGATATTTTGAGAGAGTTGTTCGGAATAATAGGCTGCCATACCTTCAATAACGGCTTCCAAAATAATGCCTTCGGGTGTGTCGGGTATCATTTCGGCAACATAATAGATTTTAACACCGTTTTTCTTTAGGTGATATTTGTTAAGTGCGATTTCTTCCTTGTTTCTGCCGATGCGGTCTGTTTTCCATACTATCAGTGCATCAAATTTTTTGTTTGCGGCATCTGAAAGCATCAATTGGAATTGTTCTCGGTTATCGTTTCTGCCGGTCTGTGCTCGGTCGGCATATACATGAATTATTGTTAATCCGTGCTCAGCCGCATAGCGTTCAGCTTCCGCAACCTGACCTTCAATCGACTGTTCACCTTGTCTATGACTCGAAAAACGGGCATAAACAACAGCGTTCATTATATTACTCCTTTACTGTTTCTAATCCCAAAGCCAATCTGGCAGTGTTACGATCCTTTAAACTGGCTTTATCATATGCGAGTGCGACCTCGGTTGCCCAAGCGGACAATTCGGGAATTTCGCATGAGTCGTCGCCTGCCCACACTTCAAGAGGAACTCCGGTGGCTTTTGTTAGTTTCAAGGCAATGTGCAGAGGGGCGTATTTCATTCTGCGGGTAATGATTGATCGTAATTCTCTGTCGGGAAGCCCTGTTAATTTAACAAGGTCATCAAGCATTAGTTTCTTTAAATCGTAAGTGACCTCAATAAAAATTTTGTAAAAAGGTTTTCCTTTTAAAGATTCGAAGAAAACTTCATTCATCTCTGTTCCGCAAACCAAATGCTCTACAGAAACATTAAGCTTTCTTGCGTATTTAACAACTTGGTCGATTTTTGGTGTGCGCTGATCAAGTTCATAACGGCTTAGGATCTGCTTTGAAGTTCCTAATTTTTTTGCAAATTCATCCTGTGTCATACCCATATCTTTACGAATTTCTCTGAGTCTTTCACCAAAGGTGGAAGACGTTTTTTGTTCTTCGGATAAACTTTCGATAATATCTTGCATTCTCTTTTCGTTCATAATAACAACTCCTTTTTGACATCTACAAGCATATTATAGCATATCAAATCAACAAAATCAACACCAATTGTTAAAATGCTGAATTTTATAAAAATAATCACCAAACAGTTGACTTATAAAAACGGATATGGTAGGATAATAGCAGAAGTCAACCGATTGGTGATTTTTAGAATTAACTACAACATACCGGTAATGTTTGAGTCAGGAGGTGATAAAAACTATTCCAGTTATTCGGATCGATCCGAAATCTATTCCCAGTATGGAGAAAAAATTACTGTGTGCCACGTTCTTGGAAGCGGTTATTCGTTTTTACAAGGATCCTAACAACGAACTTGCTTTTCAAAGGTGGTGCGCAGAGAAAGGAGAAAATGCCTATGGATCAAAAGACGGCTGATATGCTTCGAGAGAAATATCCCAATCATATCCCGTTGGAAGTAGCGTCAAAGTATTTGGGTGTATCGCCCAGACAATTGTCCAGGCTAATTGCGGAAGGCAGAGAGCCTTATTCGTTGCTTGGCGGCAATATAGGTACGCGACAGAAATACGTTCGTGTTTATACTGAAAGGTTGATTGCTTATCTGCGCGGCGAACCGCTGGATTAACCATCAGCAATAACCTTTCGCAAGAGAGATGTTTGTCATCCGGTAAAGCAATCAATATTAAATGTCAGGTGATATGAACGGGCTTTATGCTAATTCATATCACCTGATTTTGTTAGGAGGTTTTAAATGAAATTACATGATAATCAGCTGCGGCTGATACGTCACCTTGTCCGCTTTAATACTTTGGATTATCTCAACTGCCTTGAGGTGTTAGACACGAACGACACGGGAGATAGAGTCGCTTTATCATACATATTCCGCCCGCTTACAAAAAACGATTATATTGCTAAGAATAGGAATGGCATTGTAACTGTCCTAAAAAAAGGAAGAGATATTTTCCCTAGTGAAAGACGTTTAATTTCTGAAGGCAGCAATACAACGGCAAGGCAGCGTGTGCTTCAAGTATCACGAGTAGCTGCACTTATGGAGAAAAATGGTGTCATAATAATAGGTGAACTACCCGAAAACGAGTTGCCGCATTTTATTCCATCTGCTTGTTGGCGCAATATTGCCCAGGGTGTGCTATCTACCACTCGTTTTGCAGGCATATTACTTGCCTATGGTAAAAAGTATGCTGTATACGATATCGGTGATGGAAAAATGGAATGGCAATTGCGGGCTGAAAGCTCCCTGTTTTATACCAAATACGGCTCGTATGAAACCAAGGCAGACGGTATGATACTTATTTGCGATAACGGCAAGCGGGAAAAGATCGCCGAGAATATCATCCGTCAAACTATGTGGAACCGTCGAACGCTACTTGAAGAGCATTATACCGAACGTAATAGACCGGTGAACTTTTCAAGATCGCCCATAAAATTACGAACTCAGTATGAGCGTGTGTATCTAATTGAGCGCAGCAATATTAAGGGCGGCTTGAACTGGATTTATAGAGATGAAGAGATCATCAATAACACCGCCGATGGAAGTCGCATTAATGATGCTAAACTTGGTGACATTGAAGATTGGCCTATGCGGTATTTTATCAATCCTGCGTATGATCTACTTAAATTGGTTTATTTCTTTTCTGCTGTTAAAACGTATCACGCCTTAGAAAAGAACTCCTCTTTTCCGTCACCGGATGTTCGCTATGCTATCATTATGCAACAAGAGGATCTGCCAATCATTAATATGTATCCCGATGTCAAAAATTCAGAAAGGGTGAATGTCTATGTATTTAGATTTGAGGAAGACGCTTAAAAAGATAGAAAAGCTGATTACTGAAGCAAACGATGTTGACGAAAAGAAGTTAACCCGCGCCTATGAGGAAACCTTGCGGTTGCGTTCTCAGTTAATTGGAATCCTTGACGATATTGAAGAGTTTGCTCCAAAGCGTCAGACTGAAAGCAACAATGAGCCATCTTCCCAGACCGAAATAGTCGATAAGCGTGTAGTTGTTATCAAAATAAACGAACCGCTGCCGGCACTCAAAGAACTGACAGAGGCGGTTGAACTGCACTGGGTAAAACTGATACATCAAGCAATC
>JAZNSU010000176.1:0-11064 GCA_045591385.1 Eubacteriales bacterium | reverse complement strand
ATGGGATTGACGGATCAGATGAGATAGCAGGTCACTGCCCCCTGTCATAATGCCACGTTGAAAAATGATGGCTAATCCGACACCGGAAGACAATCCGCCAAAAATGCAGGCCAGTATACGGTCTTCGGTAACAACAGGAAGAAAAGAAAAAAGATCAACCATGAGTCCGGATAATATGGTGGCAAGGATAGTTTTTATTAAGAATGGTTTTCCCAGCTTTCGAATACTGAGCACAAACAGCGGCAAATTTACCAGCACAATTCCCAAGCCAACCGACAGTCCTGTTAATTCATTCATAATAATCCCTAAGCCGGTTGCGCCACCCGGAATTAAATCTCCTGCAATAATAAAGACATTGACCGATATTCCGTAAATAATACACCCAATTACGATCGCTAAAGCATCAAAAAATAATTCTTTATTTCCTTTATTGTGCATACAATCACCCTTATGAGTATCGGTGTTTTGAGGCAGAATATGCAAAAAGGACAAATGACTGAGTCATTTGTCCTTTTCTGATGATAGAAAATCAAATATAACAGAAAATAATTCATGGATACGTTCTTGCCTATCCATAAGGTCAAGATACCCAAATACTGCTTCCAATGCCGTTGCCCGATGATAATCGGCTACATCGGCATGTTTGGGCATGTGAGGAGAATTGGCATTTCTGGCTCGCATAAATACCGAGGTTTCATTCTCATCAAGTAATGGAATCAGTACATCGCAAGCACAGCTTTGCTTGGCGGCACTGACGTAGTTCATGGCTAAGCGGTGCATCTTCCCTGCCGATTGCGGGGATTGCGCAATTAGTGCCTTTCGAACCAGTCGTTCATACACAGCGTCACCTTGATAAGCTAAGGTTAATACATTGATTAAAAAAGGATCCATATACTACCTCAATCGATGCTGCGACGCCCTTCAAAGGCACGCAATAAGGTAACTTCATCCGCATAACGCAGATCGCCGCCGACGGGGATTCCATAGGCGATACGGGTAACCTTGACGTCCAGCACTTTAAGCAGTTTATGAATATAGGTTGCCGTCATTTCCCCTTCAATGGTAGGGTTGGTTGCAAGGATAATCTCCTCCACACCATCGGCACCTGCACGCGTAATCAATTCTTTGATCTTTAAGTGCTCAGGACCAATTCCATCCATCGGGGAAATAACGCCGTGCAATACATGATATAATCCTTTATAATCACGAATTCGCTCAAAGGAAACAATATCTTGCGGTTGTTCCACTACGCAGATACGGGAATGATCCCGACGTTTATCGGAGCAGATTTCGCACATATCTTCTTGACCCGATAACCCGAAGCAAATCGGGCAGGTTGCCGTATGCTCTTTGGCATAAAGGAGGGCGCCGGCAAATGCCTGCACATCTTCTTTTGACATCTCAAGAACTTCATATGCTAAACGCTGGGCCGTTTTTGCGCCAATGCCGGATAGTTTACGAAACTGTTCGGCTAAATTTTGTACGGGTGTATGATAGGTACTCATTAGGTTACCTCAAATTAAAACATACCCGGCAAGCCCATGCTGCTTAACGGACCGGTGATCTGTCCAATTTCATCCTCGGATGTTTTGTCAATCGTTTCCATCACTTCATTTACGGCAGCGCAGATCAGATCTTCCAACGTTTCCGCATCGTCAGGATCAATGACATCGGGATCGATTTTAATCGATTGAATACGATGCGTGCCGAGAGCAGTAACGGTAACCGCACCGCCGCCCGAAGACGCCAAGTATTCTCTTTCAGCCAATTCGACCTGCTTGGCTTCCATTTCTTCCTGCATCTTCTTTAGTTTATTCAGCGAACTCAAGCTGGGACCGCCGGCATCTTTCGGAATTCTGACTTTCATAAATCTGTCTCCTTTATAATGAAAAAGTATCGGTATTTTCTTGCGGTTTTATCGTCACATCATTCGGTGGGATCACGCGGATTGTGCAATTTTCCACACCGAGAGCGGCGCAGGCATCCCGAATATGCTTTTGCGTTTCCGGACGGCAAGCCAGATCGTATTCCGATTTTGCCGTTGCATATAAAAGCAATTCGTTATTCGCGAGGGAACCTTTTTGAGGAATAAAATATCGAATATTTGGCATTTTAATTCCGGCCAGCATTTTCTTATAAAAATCCACATCCCCTACAGGTGTTTTCTGCGGCGGGGCTGATGGTTTTGACTCTATCGGTTTTGAAATTTCTTTTTTCTCCGGTGGCGCCACAGGGATAGGAGTTGTTGTTTTGGTAACTTCCGATTCGGATATTTGGGGACGACACAGACGAATCAGACTCATTTGCGCCACGGTAAGATTTCCGTTGTTCTTGGCTGTACCGGCAATGGCTTTTGTTAATTGATCGATACAATAAAAAATATAATCACAAGACAAGGAATCGGCCATTTGGCAGAGCAACTCTCGCTCTTCCCCGCTACGTCTGACACAATCAGCGGCATTCATTTTAATTAAAAGCAGATCCCGATAGCAGCCGATCATTTCGCTCATCAGGGTATCCATGCGTTTGGATGTCGCATAAAAACCGTCCAGACACATCATGGCTTTGGCAATATCATGATTGGCGCAGGCGCCGATCAATTCCAACAGTTCTTCACAACCAACGATGCCGACCGTTTCCAATACGGTTTCTCGACTTACCGTGCCTGCCGTTTGGCATTGTTCCAAAATGGACAAGGCATCACGCATGGCACCGTCCGCCAATAGAGCAATCATTTCTGCTGCCTGCGGCTCGAGTACGATATTTTCATGCTGTGCGACTTGATTAAGACGAGAGGTTATGACAGAAACGGGCAAGCGCTTAAAATCAAATCTTTGGCAACGGGATAAGATCGTAGCAGGGATTTTCTGCACTTCCGTTGTTGCCAAAATAAAGACAACATATTCAGGGGGCTCTTCCAATGTTTTCAATAATGCATTAAAGGCGTTATTGGTCATCATCTGAACCTCGTCGATAATATACACTTTACGCTTACCGACAGAGGGTGCATATATGACTTCATCGATAATGGATCGGATATCTTCGACACGGCTTTTACTGGCCGCATCGATTTCCACGACATCATACAGACTTTCCTGCTCAAACAGACGACAATTCTCACAGGCATTGCACGGCTCACCGTTTTGAGGCGATAAGCAGTTAACGGCCTTGGCTAATATTTTAGCACAGGTGGTTTTACCCGTTCCGCGCGTGCCGGTAAACAGATAAGCATGTCCGATCTTCTCTTGCTGAATCTGATTTTTTAATGTGTCGGTGACATGATCTTGGCCAAACACATCATCAAATTTTGTAGGGCGCCATTTACGGTACAAAGCTTGATATTCCAAATCGTCACCACCTAAAATTAAATAGAATAAGGCAGGGTACCTACTGCACCCGGAACGAACTGCTTAATGCTGCTCGGTTCCCCGCCTGACATGGTTCACAGACATCCGCCGCGTAGGACCTGCCTTATTTATATTATACAATATTATAATCGGAATTTCAATACTTATTTTCGGTTCACACCATTAAAAAATTCTACCGCTTGCGCTACGTCTTCAGCACAAAAAACCGAACTGCCTGCTACCAGAACATCCACACCGGCATCGACAAGACAACGGGAGTTTTCTTGATTCACACCGCCGTCAACTTCTATCAAATAGGAATACCCTTTTTCTTTACGCTGACTGTCCAGCCATTCGATTTTCGGTAGCATATCGGGCATGAATTTCTGACCGCCGAATCCCGGCTCTACCGTCATGATCAAAACCATATCAATCTGACTTAAATAGGGCTGACACACTTCAATGGGGGTGCCCGGTTTTACGGTAAGCGCGGCACGGATTCCATGGGATTTAATCTTATCTATGCACAGTTGAATATCATTCGTGCTTTCCACATGAATCGTAATGATATCGGCGCCGGATTTGGCAAAATCGTCAATATACCGTTCCGGTTCTTCGATCATTAAATGCACATCAAAGACAGCACTTGACGTGGGCCGCAAAGACTTAACGATGCACGGACCAAGGGTGATATTCGGGACGAACCTGCCATCCATGACATCAATATGCAAATACTCCGCACCGGCATCCTGTACTGTTTTGCAGTCGCGAGCTAAATTTGCGAAATCTGCTGATAAAATTGAGGGGGCAACAATAGCCATTTTTAATCTCCTGTTATTTTATAAAATTTATTATATCTTTGGGGGTTTGCGCAATATAATCAGCACCAGCATGCTGTAATTCTTCTACGCCACGATATCCCCATGCGCAACCGATGCAAGAAATATTTGCATTGTGGGCGGTAAAAACATCCACGTCACTATCCCCTATAAAGACAGCTTCGGTAGGGTTTTCGGTATGCAAAGCGATGATGTTATTCAGATATGTAGGATTTGGCTTTAACGGATAGCCGTTACCTGCGCCGTAAATGCCGCAAAACGGGATACCCGGCAACAATTTGTGGCAAAGCACAAGCGAGTGTTCTTCGGTTTTATTTGACAGTACGGCTAATTTAACACCCATTTGCGCCATGCCCCGAAGCGTATCATGGATACCGGCATAAGGATAGGTATTATCGGCGTAATGCGAACTATAGGTTTCGTGATAAATGCGGCACATATCCTGAAACTGCTCTTCATTGTCAAAATCGGGCGGCAGGATTCGACGAAGGGACGTTTGGAATCCGTTCCCAATTACCTTGCCAAAACGATCCGAGGGGCACGGAGTATAGCCATACGCCGTTACCGCCTTATTAAATGCCGGCAAAAGGTCAGGTTGGGTATTTAGAAGGGTTCCATCCAAGTCAAAAACAGCTAATTTATACATTTTTACACCAAAAATAATAGTTTCAAAGTATTATAACATAATTAAATTAAAAAGAAAAGTTGATTTATTAAAATTTTTCATGTATAATATGAATAGAGATTCTATAGAAAGGTTTGGACAATCCCATGTATGCAATAGGTGACAAGGTAGTATGTCCGATGCATGGCGCCGGAGTCATTGAGCAAATTGAAACACGCTCAATCAATGGTACAGATCAGCAATATTATGTGGTTTCTCTCTTCCTTGGAAACATCAAGATTATGGTGCCTGTTGCAAAAGAATCCACGCAAATTCGCATGGTTACACACAAGGAACATGCGCGCGAAATATTAAATGCTCTGCATGATCTGGAGACAGAACAAAATAGCAACTGGTCAAAACGTTACCGTGAGAACATGGACAAGCTGAAAACCGGTGATCTGATTGAAACGGCAAAAGTATTTAAGAGTTTAGTTTTACGCAACAAAGAGAAGACATTATCTGCCGGTGAGAGAAAGATGCTCCACAGCGCTAAGCAAATTCTCATGAGTGAACTTATGATTGCCTTGGATACGGAATTTTCCGATCTGGAACATGATATATATAATGCCATAGGCTAAGACCTATGGCATTCCTTATAAGGAGTGAAACAAATTGCCACATCAAAAGACATGCGCTATCCTTGTTGCTGCAGGAAAAAGTACACGCATGGGCACAGATAAACAACGAATTACCATTGGCGATAAAACGGTTATTGAGCATTGTTTGGATAATTTTCAGGCAGCAAAGCATATTGATTGTATAGTCATTGTTACCGCTAAAGACTCCGTCGAATACATGAAGACTGTTGCTACGCCAAAGGTATGTGCTGTTATGGAGGGCGGAGATACCCGTCAGAACTCTGTCATGTTGGGATTACAGGCGGTACCATCGGATGTTATGTTTATTGCCGTTCATGATGGCGCTCGTCCCTTTGTCTCCCCTGCCCTAATTGATGAGGTATGCGAATGTGCATACCGATCCGGAGCGGCTGTTCCGGTGATACCGATTACCAGTACGGTAAAAGTCATTGATGATTGTAACAGGATCGTTTCGACCGTGAATCGAGATTCTCTACGTTTGGTTCAGACGCCGCAAGTGTTTCATCTGCAGCAATATAAAAGTGCATTAGCGGATGCAGCTGGTTTGGATTTTACAGATGATTGTCAATTGTTTGAAAAGATGAATCTGCCGGTTGCCTGTGTAAAAGGTGACGAGAAAAACATAAAAATTACGACACCGGATGATCTATTGTTGGCACAGTTGATTCAAAAAAGGATGGATGAGGCATGAGAATTGGAATTGGATATGATGTACACCGACTGGTAGAGGGACGCTCTTTGATTTTGGGTGGTGTGGAAATTCCACATCATGTTGGATTACAGGGACATTCGGATGCAGATGTTTTGGTTCACGCCATTATGGACGCTCTGCTTGGTGCATTAGCCTTGGGCGATATTGGAAAGCATTTTCCGGACTCTGATGATAAATACAAAGGCATATCAAGTATGATTTTACTGCAACATTGCCAAGCATTAATTCAGAAGCACGGCTATCGTATCAGTAATGTAGATGCCACCATCATTGCTCAGGCTCCCAAGCTCTCCCCTTTCATTGCACAGATGCGTCAATCGATCGCTGAGTCGCTTTGTGTAGATATTGAACAGGTAAGCGTAAAGGCTACAACCGAAGAAAAACTTGGTTTTACGGGCGCTGAGCTTGGAATAAGCGCACAAGCGGTTGTTTTGCTTGAAAAAAACTAAAAACATATTGCAAAATCAAGACAAAAATTGTAAAATAAACATATATCAAAAATAAGGAGAATTCACGATGAACGAAATCAATATTGAAACATCTGCAAGACATATCCATGTATCTGCGGCTGATCTGGAGAAACTGTTTGGTGCCGGATATGAATTGACCCCTAAAAAGGATCTTTCGCAGCCCGGCCAATACGCTTGCAACGAAAAGGTTACCGTTAAGGGACCGAAGGGTGAGCTGAAGATGAGTATTCTCGGCCCTACCAGAAAACAGACTCAGGTTGAGATTTCCTTGACCGATGCCCGTGCAATCGGACTGAAAGTTCCCATTCGAGAGTCGGGCGATCTGGCAGGAAGTGCCGGATGTGTTGTCGTTGGTCCTGCCGGTGAAGTGACCATTGAGGAAGGTGTCGTTGCGGCTAAGCGTCACATTCATCTATCTGTGGATGAAGCGGCAGAATTAAATGTTACGGATAAGCAAATCGTTAAAGTGCAGATTGATTCGAAAGAGCGTTCTATTATTTTTGGCGATGTTGTGGTTCGCGTAAACAAGGATTATCGCAACGCCATGCATATTGATACCGATGAATCCAATGCGGCTTGCCTAGATGGCACGGAAAAAGGTACAATTCTGAAATAAATGATTATAATCCCCTATTTACATAGGGGATTATTTTTTAAAGGTGTTATTTATGAAAAAATACATGACAGCTCTATTGATTTTAATTTTGTTATTCTCTTGTATCCCTGTATTGGCTAATGCAACAAAATTAGTAACCATTATGAATTGTGATACGGGTCGGTTGATTACCGATTCAAACGGCAATACACAATTTAACATGACACAGGAAAATGAAAAGACATATTTTACCGATGCCAACGGAAAATATTTAGATTTGTCCGGCAGTCATGTAGAGTTGTCAGTCAGTTCGGTTTCATACTCCGTTACGACATTATCCATGAAGCGTTCGCAAATTCAGCTATCAAATATGAAATATGTGTGTGATAGCGATGAAGGATCGACGAATGCGGCAACGATTGCGGCAGACAGCGAAGGAACCACCATTTCATGCGCTTGGTTTATTACTCCGGTTGAAAATGGACGACCGTTGCGCGTGTTAACGCTTGGTGATTCTTTGACATATGGTGTGGATCTGGATTTAAGCGGAACAAATATTCCTCGTGTGGCATATCGACAGACTCTTTCGCAGAATTTGATCGATTATTTTGGTTCGGTTGCTTTTGTGGGCAATGTAGATGAGTACACAACCACTGTCAATGATCCTTATCTTTACCGACATTCCGGATACAGTGGATATGTAATTGATGATGTATATCATGATGACAAGCATCCCGGCATAAAACCTATGGTGGATGACATGATGGCTAAATATCAGCCGGATATTGTTATCATGATGCTAGGTACGAATGATCTGGGACTATCGCTCATGATCGGAGATATTATTCCCCGATGGGAGAATCTTGTACGACAAATTGAAGAACAATTACCTGACAACGGTCTCATTCTATGCTCTACACTTCCCCCACTTCTCAATTCAACCAAAGAGCCCATGTTTAATGAAAAAATGCAGGCGAGACTTCGGGAATTGGCTAGCGAAGGGCTGAAAATTGGTTTTGCCGATCCCTATGCTCCACTCATGGAAAATGAGCGCGGATATCTGAATACTGACGGTGTGCATTTTAATTCCCGCGGATATCACGTAATCGGACAGGTATTCACGCAAGCCATCACAAGTGCATATGATTCATCCGGAAAAAAGATTACGCCCAATCCGTTGATTCCGGCTGATCCGTATGAGGAGCCATCCAAACCAAGCAGCCCCTCGAATAATTCAACCAGCAACACTCCCCTATCCCCTGTGATATGGATTTTAATAGGTATAGGGGTAGCCATCATTGCTGTCATTGTTGTTTTATTGCGTGTACTTAAGAAAAAACAATAAGAATAAAAGGATGCCGATTCGGCATCCTTTTTACTATTTAAGCAGTTCCAGAAATTCGGTTTCGCTGATGACCGTGACACCTAAGGCATTGGCTTTATCCAATTTGCTCCCCGCATCTTCACCGGCTAAGACATAAGTTGTTTTTTTAGAAACAGAGGAAGATACTTTTCCGCCTTGTTCGGTGATCAATTCCGATGCTTGGTCACGGGTTAAGTGCTCCAGCTTTCCAGTTAATACAAATACGGCATTGGCAAATCGATTGCCGACATGTTTGTGTTCATAGGTCATATCCACGCCGGCTTCCTGTAATTTCTCGATGAGATTTTGCGATTCCTCTTGCAAGAAAAAGTCTTGAATACAAGTAGCGGTAATAGCGCCAACATCGGTTATGGCCGTTAACTGCTCATGCGTGGCACTCATCAACGCACGGATATCGCCAAAGGTTTCGGCAAGCACTTTTGCCGCTTGCTTGCCGACCTGGCGAATACCGAGAGCAAAGATGACACGATCCAATCCGTTGGTTTTGGAACGTTCAATCGCTGAGATTAAATTCGAGGCAGATTTTTCGCCCAACCGCTCCAGACCAACCAGATCTTCTGCTTTGAGTAAATACAGATCCGAAGGGCGTTTCAGCAGACCGGAAGCAATCAATTGGGCAACTACAGCGGGACCAAGCCCATCAATATCCATAGCATCTCTTGAGCAAAAATGTTCGATGTGACGTTGCAATTGCGCAGGACATGATGGATTCACACAACGAACGGCCGCTTCATCTTCCTCCCTCACAACGGGACTGCCGCAAGAGGGACAATGGGTAGGCATGGCATACGGAACGCTGTTTGGCTGCCTTTTTTCTTTGGACACCCCTACAACTTCCGGAATAATATCGCCGGCTTTACGAACCTGAATGATATCCCCGACCCGAATGTCTTTTGATGTTATAAAATCGATATTATGCAGGGTAGCACGAGAAACCGTGGTACCGGCAAGGCGAATGGGATTAAAGTTCGCATTAGGAGTAAGAACGCCCGTACGCCCTACTTGAATTGTTATTTCGTTGAGCTGCGTTTCCTTTACTTCAGGGGGATATTTATAGGCAACTGCCCATTTGGGCACTTTAGAAGTAGCCCCCAGACGTTCCCTCTGGGCGAAATCATCCACTTTAATTACCGCACCATCAATATCAAACGGTAAAGAGTCTCGCGATTCTCCTAATTCTTTGATTTTATCAAGAACATCATCAAAGTTAGAAAACGGACCGTAGTAAGCATTGGTGGGAAAACCTAATTTTGATAAATATTGCAGGGTTTGGCTGTGTTTTTCTAAGGTAACGCCCTCGACACGCTGCAAATTGAAGACAAGAATATCCAAATGCCGCTGCGCACATATCTTTGAATCCAATTGACGGAGAGAGCCTGCGGCCGCATTTCGAGGATTGGCAAAACAAGTCTGCCCTTCCGCCTCCCGTTTGGCATTAATAGCCTCAAATACCTTTTTAGGCATATACACTTCGCCGCGAACCTCTAACAACGGGAGTGTTTCGGGCAGCGTCAAGGGAATGGAATGAATGGTCTTCATATTTTCAGTTACATTTTCACCCGTAGTGCCACTTCCACGAGTAGAGCCAAGCGTAAAGGCCCCGTTATGATACTCAAGGCTGGCCGATAAGCCATCAATTTTAGGTTCTAATATATACTGAGGATCCGGAATTGTTTCTCTTACACGACGGTCAAATTCCCGTAATTCATCAAAAGAAAAAGCATCTTGCAAGGACAACATGGGGATGGCGTGAGTTACCTCTTCAAATTCTTTCAAGACGGCGCCACCAACACGTTTCGTCAAAGAAGAAGCAGATGCATATTCGGGAAATTGTTTTTCCAGGTCGGCTAATTCCCGAAGCATCATATCATAGTCATAATCGGATATTTCGGGGGTGTCGTCTATATAATATTTTTTTGCATGGTACTCTAATTGTTCATTTAGTTCTTGCATTCTTTTTTGAATATCCATGTTCTTCTATCCCAACTCTAAAAAATTATTTACTTTATCCCACAATTCTTCATTAGTGGTAACATTGGTGTAATTTTCAGGAACAACTCCCAACAATACCGATTCCCCGAGTACAATAGATGTACTGACGGTGGAGTATTCGGTATAGGCCGGCATGACAATACCAATGGTAACGGTCACTTCAAGTATGATCTGATGCAGTGTTTGATTGATTCCTGCCGTTGAAAAGGTATTAATAATATCGGTTTCTGCATATCCCACCGGAACTAATCCTATGTATATGCGAGGGCCTACGCCCGATAGGAGCTCCCCGCCAATGACGCTACCAATGGGTATCCCGATAGTTGCTTGATCAATCTTATTAACATGATCAGTAATTTCAGATGTCAGTTCCGCTTTTAATCGATTTATTACCGACGCATTGGTTCTTAGTGCTGTTACACGGTTTTCTAAGTCGGATCGTAGCCATGTCGTTCTGTG
>JAZNSU010000175.1:0-4545 GCA_045591385.1 Eubacteriales bacterium | reverse complement strand
TGTCTGCGTTTTTGATTAGCAATTGCATTTGAAATCGGTGCTCTGCGCCGCGCAGGGTACACGACCGACATCGGTATTGTCCCGACAACGGTCACGCAAGGCGGGAATGGGATTGGGAGCCACCTCAAAGCGGTAATCCCGTCCGTAGCGACGGATATGGGTGTTGATCACACGGTGCGAAGGCACGATATCCACACAAGGAATCAAGCGTTTCTGGAAGGTGAAGAAATCGGCATCAGCAGGCAACTCTTCCAGTTTGATGTAACCTTCGCGGCAACCGGTGAACTGTACCGTAGTCCCGAGAATATCACGCACATAATCAATGTTTTCGTGCAGGCTGATCGGCTCGGGGAATTTGCCGTCGGGAATAACCTCTTGCCAATCCTTGTGATCGTATTTCTGGAGCAGTTCTACCGCCTTATGCAGATGCCCAATCTCAATCTCCAGATTTTCCTCCCACAAGGCCTTGATGCAACGGTCGGTCTCGGTCATGAAGCAAGACCAGTACAGATAACACTCGGTATACTCATGCCACAGCAACATTTCCAGCCAGGTGGCGCAGGAATCCATCAGCGATTCGTACTGGGTCACATGCTCTTCCTCGACCAGCGCAATCTCTTGGTAAAGTTTGCGAGCCAGATCGTTGGTGGCGAGGTTGGTAATATTCATGTAATAGTTCATGGTTTGCTGCTCGGCAGCGGTAATGATCATGGTATTGAGTACCGTCTGCTTGTCGGCGGTACGGGAGTTGATGTTGCGCTTAACATTGTCTAAGGGGCAACGGTGATGGGCAATTGTGGGGCGACCGGGCATGATCTCGGTATAGCGTCCGACCAATTTCTCGGCACGAATGCCTTGCTCCATTTCCAAAAGATCGGCATAGCGGTATAGATGATCAAAATCTTCCAACAGAGCAAAATCCAGCGCTTTCTTGACATCGCAATCTTTTTCGCGCTTGGCCAGTTCAGCCGTCAGGTCTACGGCTAACTGCTCATATCCGATGGTGTGTTCCAGCGGACTCTCATTGCAAGGTTTAAGAAGTGAGATCTTAAGCTGCTGCTGTTTTTCGACATAGCGGGTCAAGGCCAGTTCACGGCGCAGATTGTTGTCGGTTACGTGTCTGGCGAAGTTGTGAGAAAACCAGTTGGCTTCAAACTCGGTACCGTTCATGAGAATGATGCGGGTTTTGGTGTAGGGATCAACCTCATTCTTGTTGTAACTTTGCGGATAGATCTGCTCAAAATTCTGTATGGATGAAAATACAGGTGTCGGCTTATGCACAAAAGGATTCATATTATTCCCCCAATCTTGTTATATCCATACTATATGTGTTTGGTTGGGAAAATATCCGTAACATCTTGATGGAATACAAAGTTTATGCTACAATATAGGAAAAGGAGGCGATAGTCATGTCTTTGAGAGATAATTGGAAAGAAACGGGAGTAGGGCTCGGTCATGCCTTCCGTGATTTGGGAAAAACATTGGTGAAAACGGTAAAAACCGGTGCGGTAAAGGTGGATAACTGGGTCAATGATGAAGAGGAAACGCCCACCGAAGAAAAGCCCGAATAAAAAAGACTCCGAAATGATTCGGAGTCTTCATTCTTATAATCGGGTAATGCCGAAATAGGTAATAATCTGCGCGAGTACGGAGAGTAGGAAAAGTGCCGTCATGAAAATTCCCAAGATCAGCCCGATTCGGCTGAGGATGCGGCCAACTCGGATCTTTCCGGTCAACTGTCCCGTGATGCGGTAATATTCATTGGCAAGGCTCAAGCAAAGCGCCGAAAAGATGATGCCGCCCAGCGCAAAGAAGAAAGAGCAGGAAAAGGCTAGTCCCAGTATGCCGAAGATGAGAGTCTTGGTCGGGCTGGGGGTTGGTTCTTGATATGGATAATTCATTTAACAATCCCTCATTTTTTATCTGTTCCTATTGTACCGCATCCCAAGGGAAAATGCAAGAGGGAGGCGGTAAGATATTGAATTTAATGGGAGTATGTGGTAAAATGTTAGGGTATACTGGAAATAGAAAGGCAGGTGTGTCCGTTGATCGTCTTAAAAATACTGGGAATTCTACTGGGTGTCATTGTCGGTATCATTGGGGTATTGATGGTATTGCCTGTTCGCGTGAAAGTTTTTACCGATCCACAGGGAACGGTAAAAATATACTATAAAATCCTGTGGTTCGTCTTTGGTAAAAAGCCCGACCCCAAACATATATTGATACGGATAGCCGTCAAAATTCTCGGGTTGGAACAGTACTCCGATTGGAATAAGATCCGTATTGCCGCTAAGGTCAACCATTGGCATACCGTCTTTCATCGGCTGCTGTCGCTGATCCGCCGCCTACTCGAAAAGGTAGTACGGCTGTTAAATAGGTGCCGCGTATTGTTGTTGCACGCTCATGTTGCCGTCGGGCATGAAGATGCCGCCATGGCGGCGATTGAATACGGCAGTATCAGCACCGCCGTCTATGCCATTGCCGGCTTTGTTGATGCCAACACAAAGATGGATAAGGACGCGATGGATGTTGAGGTATCTTGCGATTTTGCGCAACCGAATCCTACCGCCACCTTGGATATTCGCCTATCGGTTCGTATCTTTTGGGTGGCCTGCGCGCTGGTGCGGTTGATTGTGGAAAACTATCGCGCCGGTGTTTACCGTAAAAAACCGAACAATAAATCATAAAAATCGGTCAACTGTTTGCCGGTAGAGGTGTAGAGTGAATGTGCCGCATTGGGTACCGATACCAAACGGCAGTTGGGAAGAAGAGCGGCCAAGCGATGCTGTTGAGGGATTCTCACAACGCGGTCCTGCTCACAACTGATCAGACAGATCGGTGTCTGAATATGGGCGGTAAATTTCTTCTTTAGCATTTGTTTTTGCAAGCGGGCCACCTGATCCATCCATTGATTGGTAGCGCCCGATGTTTGATATTCCCTATGTTCACGCCGCATATTTAAATAGTAGGAAAAGCGAGAAAAACTGGCATCAGACGACTGATGAAAGTCGGCATGAGGGTTGAATCGCCCTGAATAAGGGAAATGCGCTTTGGGTCCGAATTTGTGCAGATATCGCATAGCGCCGCTACGTATCAGAAGCCGTGGGATGCCGCCGGCGTATGGCGTTACCATCGGTGCCGATAAAAAGGCTTTGCGAACGGTATTGGTATATTGGGATAAATAAAAGAGGGTCACGGTGCCGCCCATGGAATGAGCGTAGATGTCCAAAGGGAGATCGGGTGCCGTTGGCTTAACAACCGTATCGATAAAGATTGAAAGATCCTGCGCATAATCATCAAAGTGTTCGATATGCACCAGTTCCGGATCATCCACATGGCGGTGTGAGAGTCCGTGCCCGCGATGATCATATAGAAAAACATTGTATCCTTCTTGTAACAGATACCATGCCAGTTCGTAGTATTTTTTATAAAATTCAGTAAACCCGTGAACGATGACAATATTGGCCTTAGCCGACCGACAAAGAACATACTGATAGGCGATCGTGCTTCCGTCAAAGGAAGCGAAGGTGTCGGTATGGGCATAGCGGGACAGTTCGGCTTCAATGGCAGGAATCTGCAGGGAGAATTCGTCTTCGGTTAAGATGTGATAGGGTTTTGGTTGGAATTGCATCTTGTAAGCTCCGTGTTTCATGTGTTATTATAGGAAGAGAAGGGAAGACTAATGATATCTTTCAAAAAGAAATCTACAAAAAAGGTTTTGAGGATCATCATTGTCCTTCTTCTTATTGTTACCGTTTTTTCGTTTTTTCTAACAAAGTTTATATATGACGCTACCTTCCCGCGTCAAAGCGGAAGCGATCCGGTTATCGATGAATCGTTAGCCGATCTGGTTGAAAACCGTCAACCGATGGATTTTGTCAGCGGAAAGAATCGGCTGCGCGGCTATTATTATGAAACGCCGCAGGCGCAGGCGTTAGTGGTTGTGGCGCCGGGATATGCGGCCGATGACGATGAATTTCTTTGGCATATCCACAGTTTTTTGGAGCAGGGTTGGTCGGTCTTTTCCTTTGACTGTACCGGTCATTACGATAGCGAGGGCGATTCCTCAATCGGATTCTCTCAACAACTGCTCGATCTGGATGCGGCCTTGGATTACATTGAAAGTCAAGATCGGTTCGGGTGTGAAGCCCTTATGCTTTTCGGTCATAGCCGCGGCGGATATGCCGTATGCGGGGTGCTGGAAGAACATCCTGAGGTGACGGCGGTCGTCAGTATTAGTGCGGTCAATCGCGCGATGGATGCGGTGATCGAGCCGGCCACCCGTTATATGGGCTCATTGGCCTACGGAAACTATCCGATGTTATGGTTTTATCAGGCGATCCTGTTTGGTACTGATGTATTGAATGTGGAAGCCGTTCATGCCATCAATCATACCGATGTGCCGGTGCTGATCGTGCACGGCAGTACCGATGATATGGTATCGCCGGATAAAACGGCAATTATCGCCCATCGGGATGAGATCACGTCACCAAGGGTGGAGTATTATATGTGCGATCAACCGGGGCAATCGGGGCATACCGATCT
>JAZNSU010000174.1:0-7995 GCA_045591385.1 Eubacteriales bacterium | reverse complement strand
CGGGAGAGCAGGAGGTGATCAGAGGCAGAGGACCGTTCTTCTGAACTCGGTTGATGAACTCGGTGCCTTCCTCGATGATGGTGATGTCGGCGGCAACGTCCACGTCAACAACGGAATCGAAGCCCAGACGACGGAGAGCAGCGACCATCTTGCCCTCAACATTGGTGCCGATGGGCAGACCGAATTCTTCTCCCAAGCCTACACGAACAGCGGGAGCCGTCTGAACAATGACATGCTTCTCAGGGTCGTTGAGGGCTGCAAACACCTTTTCGGTATCATCACGCTCGGTCAGAGCTCCGGTCGGGCAAACAGTAATGCACTGGCCGCAAGCGATACAAGAGGTATCACCCAAACCGCAATCGAACGGAGAGCCGATCACGGTAGCAAAGCCACGCTCGGTGGCACCGTTGACGGCAACCGACTGCAACTTCTGGCAGGCGGCCACGCAACGGCGGCAGAGAATGCACTTAGCGTTATTGCGAACCATGTGAATGGCGCTATCGTCAATTTCGGTAGCGGTCATCTCACCCTCAAAGCGGTTCTCTGCATCCACACCATACTCTTTGCACAGAGCCTGCAGTTCGCAATTTTGCGAACGCACACAGGACAGACACTTCTTATCGTGGTTGGACAGGATCAGTTCCAGCGTGGTACGGCGAGCCTTGATAACCTTGGGGCTGTTCGTAATGACTTCCATACCCTCGTTCACGGGATATACGCAAGCAGCAACCAAGCTGCGAGCACCCTTGACCTCAACCATACACATACGGCAAGCGCCGATCTCATTGATGTCTTTTAAGTAGCACAGGGTCGGGATGCTGACCCCGGCAATACGAGCAGCTTCCAGAATGGTACTGCCCTTCGGCACGGAACATTCCACGCCGTTAATTTTAATCGTAACGTTTTCCATGAATCTGTTCCTCCTTACTGCTTGCTGATAGCCTTGAACTTACAATGATCCATGCAGGCGCTGCACTTCACGCACTTGTCGGCAACAATCTCATAAGACGGGAGCTTATGACCGGGAGCCACATAGTCGGTCTTAATGATGGTGTTAGCCGGGCAGTTTCTGGCGCACATGCCGCAACCGATACATTTATCCTTGTCAATCACAAAGGTCAACAGATCCTTACAAACACCGGCGGGACACTTCTTGTCCACAACGTGAGCTACATACTCATCGCGGAAGAATTTGAGGGTCGACAAAACGGGGTTAGGAGCCGTCTGACCAAGGCCGCACAAGGAGTTTTCTTTAATGTAATAGCAGAGTTCTTCCAACTCATCGATATCTTCCAAAGTACCGTTACCCTTGGTGATCTTATCCAGCTTCTCATACAGACGCTTGGTACCAACACGGCAGGGCGTGCACTTACCGCAGGACTCGTCCACGGTAAACTCGAGGAAGAACTTAGCCATATCTACCATACAGGTGTCTTCGTCCATGACGATCAAGCCGCCCGAACCCATCATACAACCGATAGCCGTAAGGTTATCATAGTCAACGGGGGTATCGATCAGGCTGGCAGGAATACAACCGCCGGAAGGACCGCCGGTCTGAGCCGCCTTGAACTTTTTGCCATTAGGGATACCACCGCCGATATCGTCAATAATTTGACGCAGCGGAGTACCCATGGGGATCTCAACCAGACCGGTATGCTCGATCTTACCGCCCAAAGCAAATACCTTAGTACCCTTGGACTTCTCGGTACCCATCGAAGCAAACCAATCGGCGCCACGCAGAATGATCTGAGGCACGTTGGCAAAGGTTTCCACGTTGTTCTCAACGGTCGGCTTGCCCCACAGACCCTTAACTGCCGGATACGGCGGACGGGGACGAGGCTCACCACGCTTACCTTCGATCGAGGTCATCAGCGCCGTTTCTTCACCGCAGACGAAAGCGCCGGCACCCAGACGGATGAACAGATCGAAATCAAAGCCGGAACCGAAGATGTTTTTGCCCAGCAAGCCATATTCACGAGCCTGCTCGATCGCCATCTGCAAACGAGCAACGGCAATCGGATACTCGGCACGGACATAAACATAACCCTCGGTGGCACCGATGGCATAGCCGGCAATAGCCATAGCCTCGATCAGGCAATGGGGGTCACCCTCCAATACCGAACGATCCATGAATGCACCGGGGTCGCCCTCGTCGGCGTTACAAACGACATATTTCTGATCAGCCTGATTGGGAGCGGTCAGCGCCCACTTGCGACCGGTCGGGAAACCGCCGCCGCCACGGCCACGAAGACCCGATTTGGTGATCTCATCAATAACATCCTGAGGCTTCATCTCAGTAAGTACTTTGCCCAGAGCGGCATAACCGTCCATGGCAATATACTCATCAATGCTCTCGGGATTGATAACGCCGCAGTTGCGAAGAACAACACGGTTCTGGCTCTTATAGAAAGCCGTATCATTAAGCGAAACATTGCCTTCCACAGGAGCATCCGAGCCGGTATCGTTGTAGACCAAACGCTCAACCACACGACCCTTGAGCAGATGCTCGGAAACAATTTCTTCTACATCTTCGGGGGTTACACGGCTGTAGAAGGTGCCATCGGGGTGAACGATAACTACAGGGCCCAAGGCGCACAGACCGAAACAACCGGTCTGAACCACCTTGACTTCATCCTGCAAGCCGTTGGCTTCGATGGACTTAGCAAACACATCTTGAATTTTTACGCTGCCCGAGGAGGTACAACCGGTACCGCCGCAGATCAGTACATGAGCACGAATCATAATTGTTTAACTCCTCCTCATTGGTTATGCTTTGTAGTTGCCAATGGTAAATTCCGCAACCGGCTTGCCGCCCTTGAGGTGTTCCTCAACCACGCGGGCAACTTTGTCGGCTGTCATTTTAACATAAGTAACCTTTTCCTGACCGGCTTCGAACACTTCAACAACCGGCTCAAACTGGCAGATACCGATGCAACCGGTCTGAGTCACGGTAATCTGACCGGCCAAGCCCTGATTGTTCACCTGCTCAACAAAAGCAGAAAGAACCGGACGGGCGCCGGCGGCAATACCGCAGGTAGCCATGCCGACAACGACACGCTTCTCACCGCTGCCTTCGCGCAGGGCAACTTTGTTCTGCATTTTTTCCTTGATTGCCTGGAGTTCTTCTAATGATTTCATAAGATTTATCCTTTCTTTGGAAAAATTATACTTTATTTTCAGGCCGTTTTCCAAGACTCGTAAGCCTCAAGAAGCGAACCTTGAATCCATTGTAATACCTCAAAGCTATTAAGAGGTACCTCACCTAACACTTCACGCAACACTCGTGTGTCAAGTTCAACCGCTTCCCTTCCCGCACATTCATGTCGGAAAAGAAAATCCGTATCGGGATGCCCCTGAATCAATGTCACCATTGTTCCAACCACATCCCCCAGCGGCGGACAGTCAATATGCGTATGATAAAACACCGCTATTACTGTTGTACCGTGTTCTTGGGGATATTGTGCTTGATCCTTAGACGCTACCGTTACTGTACCACCGGTCATTTCTGCTTCCAATTTCAACAACGGCAATCCCAATCCGACGGGACGGGTCGTCCGTGTTGTATAAAAGGGATCGGTTACCCGACTTACCGTTTGGGCATCCATACCGCAGCCGTCATCCCGAATGGTAATGGTCAGCATTTCCTCGGTCTGATCCAGCAGAATCTCGGTTAATGTCGCGCCCGCTTTCACGGAATTCTCTGCAATATCTAAGATATTGAGTGATAATTCTTTCATCGTCCCCTCCTCAGATATTCAATCAGATTTTCCCGAACCAGAGCACTGCTGTACGGTTCATCATCCAATTCCAAGTAGCCGTCCTTCTCCTTGATGTCCCACAAATAGTGGGCATCGCTGCATGACACAGCCACACACCTGTCAAGCATGTGGGCTTGCCGGTACTCCTCCTCCTTTGTTCCGTCGTGGAATTCCACGCAGGTAAACTCAGGAAAGGTCGGGACCGTACCCAGAGTGGATATGATGCCGTTGGCCTCCCGATCGATATGTGCCGGATAGCACACACCGCCGAAATGCTCAACCAAGCCGGGGGCTTCTTCAAGCGAAACGGTGGTGGCGTTACTAAGCAGATCCGGATCTTCTCCGATGATCTCATCGTTTTCATCCATGATCCATTGCTCGCCAAAAATATCCGTTCGGTTGGCAATCCGAATCCGACGTTTGCTGATCTCCTCATCAAATGCCATCGCCGCTTCCAATGTCGGAAACAGGCAAACCATGTGGATATCTTCCGCCGTTGTCAATTCCATACCGGGAATCGGGATAATACCATGCTTGCGTGCCGCTTTGAAAAAAGCAGGACAGTTTCGACAGGTATTATGATCGGTCAACGCCATGATCTGCAATCCGTTCAACACGCCCATGCCTACCAGATTGTTTGGTGTGTTTTCGTTATCCCCGCAAGGAGACAGGCAGGAATGAATGTGCAGATCGTAATAGTAGCGGTTCATAGGTTCTGCGCCAGCATCAGCGCCGTTTCATAGGCACTGCGCTCACTCACCAGAATATTGATTCCCTTAGCACTCGCTAAAGCCTCAACCCCATCATCCGGCATAACACCTTCCGCCAGAATGATACAGGCCGTATCCGCCAGCGTAGCAACCGCTACAATGTTGTTGTTGGACATAATAGTGATCCAAGCTTGATCGGCTTGTGCACGCCCCATGACCCAACTGAGAAGATCTCCGATGTAAACACCGGTTATCTCACGCTCACCGTCGGGAAGTGCGACTGCCTTCAAATTGGTCTTTTGTATCAATTCGTTAACGGTCACCTTGCTCCTCCTTCTGTGTGAGATACTGTTGTAACTTCTCACGCATGGTCAGTACACAATCGCTCATCTTGGCCGTTCCCTTCACCACATCCTCAGCAAACGCACGACAAGTCGGCGCCCCGCAAGAGCCGCAATCCAACCCTGGCAACTGGTTGCGCAAAGACTGGATATCGGCCAGCATACGCATAGACTTGGCCATGTTATCGCTAAGCTGACTGATCGGCTGATACTCCGGTAATTCATCACAGAAATATTCTTCCGGAATATACTGTTGTTCAGGGGGAAGGAAGTTGCAGGATACCGGCATAAATCGCCGAAGCGCCTGCAAACGAGCCTTGGCAATGAATGGGTTTTGCACCGTCATGACTCCGCCAACGCAACCGCCGGTGCAGGCATTGAGCTCCACGAACTCCACCTGCGGAATGTTTCCGTTCTCGATCTGATCCAGAACTCGGATGACATTCTCAATCCCGTCCGCCGCCAGATAGTTGTCATTAAACAGCGCCGTTGACTCACCGCCGGAAGATGCCCAACCGATTCCCATCATCCCCGACGAGGACAGGTCATCGATCTGGTCGGTGTATTTCATTTCGTTGATCAACTGAAAATAAATATCACTGATCGAAACCACCGCATCCACCTGACTCTTGTATTCTCCGAATCCGTTTTTAACATAACTGGCTTTAGCCGGACAGGGAGAGATAAAACAAATACCGATTTCCTCGGGCTTAAACTCCGGATGCTCCTTCAATGCCTTTTCCCGTGCTAATCTTGCCGCCATTTCCATGGGCGGAAGCATGTGCAGCACGTTATCCTGCAAGGAAGGAAACCGAAGTGAGATCAATCTGACAACCACCGGACAAGCCGAACTGATGACCGGCTTTTTTACTCCTTCTGTATTGAGATACAGCCGAGTATAGGCCGAGACCATTTCTGCCGCCTTGGATACCTCATACACATCGTCAAACCCGATGCGCAACAGTCCGTTAAGCACATAGTCCACATCATCCAGATTGTCAAACTGACCGTAAAGACTGGGCGCCGGTAAAGCAATCTTCCATTTAAAGGCTTCCATCGCGTCCAGCTTGCTGCATACCGCCTTTTTTGCCTTTTGTGGGCAGGTGCGGATACACTCGCCGCAATCAATGCAGCGCCCCTCGTTGATCACGGCCCGTCCCTCTCGGATTCGGATCGCTTCGGTGGGGCAATGCCGCAGGCAGGTGGTGCAGCCGGTGCACTTGTGTGCATCCAGAAACACGGAATGCTCGTATGTATGCATATTCAACTACCTACCTGTTTATCATCGAGGTTATTCCAGATTGACACGCATGGTAATGCGCGTTCCCTTTCCAACCTCCGATTCGATCTTCATATGATCGGTGTATCGCTTCATGTTCGGCAAACCCATACCGGCGCCAAAACCAAGCGATCGAATATTATCGGGCGCCGTGGAGAATCCGGCCTGCATGGCCTGATCAATATCGGCAATGCCGGGACCTTTATCTTCCAGAATGATCTCTATGGCCTCTTCATCGACCCGAACCTCGGCATGACCGCCGCCGGCATGAATTACCATATTGATCTCACCCTCATACATGGCAATGGACACCCGACGGATCATCTCCGGCGGAAGCCCTAATTGCCGCAGATTCTTCTTAATCTGCACCGATGCCTGACCGGCCGAGGTGAAATTCTCACCATCGACATCAAAGTGAAAGACCAACCCTTCACTCATGACTGCGCCCTCTTGACCTTGTTACCGACAAGGCCGTTGCTGTAGAGAATGCCGCATGCTTCGTACATACGCTTCTTTGTGGCCAACACCACAATGCCGCACTCTTGTGCCAAACGCACCATTTCGGGCGTCGGCTCCTTGGCGCGGACAAATACGATGCAACGCATGTCCATCATTTCAGCCGTGCGAATCACCTGCGCATTGACAAGCCCCGTCAGCAATACCGCCTGATCCTTGACATACGCCAAAACATCACTCATCATATCACTGCCGCAAGCCGAATACACATGATCGCCCAACCGATCCTCACCCGAAATCACACGGGCTTCCAGAAGTTCCTGTATTGTACAGATCTTCATACAGTCGTCATCCTCTTAGTCGGCGTATTTCGCCAGAATGTCGTCCACATCATCAACCGTCAAACGGCCGTAAACTTCACCGTTGATGGTCAGAACCGGAGCCAGACCGCAAGCGCCGATGCAACGGCAGGCAACCAGAGAGAACTTCCCATCCGGTGTGCATTCCCCGTTGGCAATGCCCAGTCTTTCGCTCAGGCGATTGAAAATATCGCCGGATCCCTTAACATAGCAGGCCGTACCCAAGCAAACCGAAATCTCGTATTTGCCCTTGGGCTGAGTCGAGAAGAAAGAATAGAAGGTAACTACTCCATATACCTCTTCCAGCGACACGTCCAGTCCCTCTGCAACGGCAATCTGTACTTCCAAAGGCAGATATCCGTAAATATCCTGCGCCTTTTTCAGTACCTGAACCAGAGCACCGGGAACTTCTTTGTAGTCCGCCAGTACCTGATTGAGTTGATTGCGCTTTTCAGGACTGTCCTGAAAAGGGATCGATTCGTACTTGTTTTTCATTGTGTAAACTCCTCCTTGTATTGATCGATCACATTGATTAAAAAACTGTAAGAGGTGATGTGCGAATGGCGCACCTCACCTCCATTAGTATATCTTATTTTTAAGAGTTTGTAAATAGAAAAAACACATTAAAATGCGGGATATTTGCATATTTTCGACAAATATCCCGCATTTCTTATTCCAACTCAAATGCGCCGGTATATAATTGATGATATGTGCCCTTAGCCGCAATCAAATCGGCATGACTTCCCCGCTCTATAATTCGCCCATGATCCAATACCATGATCACATCCGAATCCATAACGGTGGATAAACGGTGCGCAATGACAAACACCGTGCGCCCCTCCATCAACTTATCCATACCCCGCGCCACGATCGACTCGGTACGGGTATCGATCGACGAGGTCGCCTCGTCCATAATCAATACCGGCGGATCGGCAACCGCCGCCCGTGCAATGGCAATCATCTGCCGCTGCCCCTGCGAAAGGTTGGCACCGTTGTTGGTCAACTCGGTATCATAACCGTTGGGTAACCGGCTGATAAAATCATCCGCCCCCACAAGAGCGGCCGCCTGTCGGCACTCCTCATCGGTGGCAT
>JAZNSU010000173.1:0-18196 GCA_045591385.1 Eubacteriales bacterium | reverse complement strand
CCGTTCGTGCCCCTTGCCTGCCAGCAACACCACATCGCCCGCCTGCGCTTCCCGCAGAGCAAACTCGGTCGCCTTACGGCGGTTTTCCAGCACAGCAAAGGGAGTCGTATAGCCGTTCAGACCGGCTAAAATATCTTTAATAATCGAAAAGGGATCTTCTTTTCTCGGATTATCCGAGGTAATAACGATATAATCAGCCAGATCAGCACAGGCTCGAAACATCTGAGCACGCTTGCCCCGATCCCGCTGTCCGCCCGCGCCAAACACGACGATCAACCGCCCTTTTTTGAAACCGTTGATGGTTGAAAGCACGTTTCGCAGACCGTCGGGGGTATGGGCATAATCTATTATAACACGAAAATCGGTTTTTGTATCCAATATTTCCATGCGGCCGTCCACACCGCCGAAACTTTTCAACGCCCCCACAATATCCACATCCGAAACGCCCAGTTTCCTCGCCGCCATGGCCGCCGCCGCGCTGTTACAAACCGAGAACAGTCCCGGCACCCGACAGGTAATATCCATCCCGTCCAGTTTATACCGCACGCCGTCTTCCCGACATTTAATATCGGTCATATGCTCCTTGCCGTAATAGGCAACATCGTTGCAGAATTTCGCCATCTGCTGTGCATACGCATCGTCGGCGTTGATGACCGCCGTTTGCGAAGCGGCAAACAACTGCGCCTTGGCTTGCGCATAACGTTCCATGGTCAAATGATAATCCAGATGGTCGCGACTGAGATTGGTAAACACCGAACAGGCAAACTCGATGGGCGCTACGCGGCTCTGATCGAGTGAATGAGAAGATACTTCCATCACGAAGTCCTGATAGCCCTTAGCCACCGCTTGTGCCATGGTTGGGAATAAAATTTCGGGGATAGGGGTGGTGTAGCCGCCGCAGTTGTTGGTACCCACCAATTCGCACCGTCGTCCTGCCTGTCGCAAAATGTGTGCAATCATGCTTGACACAGTCGTTTTCCCGTTGGTACCCGTCACCCCGATCACACGCAGTTTTTTCTGTGGATTACCGCAAAACTCGGCCATCGCATACGAGAGAAACCGCCGTGTGTCTTGGCAGATAATATCCGGTTGCCCCACCGCCGCCACGCAGATCCCGCCGCTTTGCCGTGCTTGGTCAAGCAACGATTCTGCATGTAAAGGATCCCGACGATGGCAAACATATAAACTTCCCTGGCCCACCTGCCCGACATCACCGGTGATCGAACCGATCTCCCGATCTGCTATAGTCATGGGCAGATTAGCCGCTTTCAGAAGTTGTGATAATCTCAAAGATTACTCCAAAATATTGAGTTTAGTCATCGGCCGTAGCTTCGCTGCGGAACTCAACCTCAATCACCGTACCGGCGCCAACCACCGTTCCGGCCGCCGGATTCTGCGATACCGCACGCACACCGGCCTGATAAATATCCTGACCGATCATGCGGATGTTAAGTCCACGATTGGTTAATTCGGTATTGCAATAGGCGGCGCTTTGTCCGATCAGATTCGGCACCACAATCTCGGTTGCCGGTTGATTGCCGTTAGTATACAACAACACCGTTCCGGTATAGGGGATGCTCTGGCCTGCCGCAGGAATTTGCTTTTGCACTTCACCCTCGCCACCGATGACCCGCACCTTAAGTCCCAGATGCGAAATGGTAGCCTTGGCGGTATTGCTGGCTACACCGACCACCGACGGTACCGAGATATCCTGCTGACCAAGTTCGTCTTCGGTATACTGCGGAGAAACCTCCATATAAGTAAGGACTTCTTCCATCAGTTTACTGACAATCGGTGCTACAATATAACTACCATAGATGGGCGTCGTCTGCGGTTCATCCAGCAACAACAGCATGATCACCTGCGGATCATCCGCCGGTGCAAAGGCAATAAAGGATGCGGTATGTTCATAGGTACCATCCTCATTTTTCTGGTCGATTTTCTGCGAGGTGCCCGACTTACCGCAAATACGGAAGCCCTTGGCATAGGCATTTCGTCCGCCACCCTCCGATACCACCTTTTCCATCATCGATACGATAGTATCGGCCGTCGATTCCGAAACTACCTGTTTTACTACCTTCGGCTCGGTCGATTCCACCACGTTGCCATCCGCATCGGTGACCGAACTAACCAGATAGGGTCGCATCATCTTACCATCGTTGGCCAGCGCGCCAACCGCTGTCAATAACTGGATAGGCGTAATCTTAAAGGTCTGCCCAAACGAAGTGGTAGCCAACTGCACCGGTCCCTTTAACGATTGCGCCGAGTGCAAAACACCCAAGCCTTCACCGGGCAAATCAATATCGGTATAATCACGGAACCCAAATCCGGTAATATACTCATCAAAAATCTCCGCTCCGATCAGTTCGCCGATATCCATATAGGCAGGGTTACAGGAATTGTTCATGGCCTGCTGGAAGGTCTCGGTACCGTGGCCGCTATGATTGGCGCAATGGATACGGGTACCGGCCACGATTTTATAGCCGGGACAGAAAAAGGTTTTGGAATCGCTGATCAGGTTTTCCTCCACCGCAATGGCGCTGGTGATGGACTTAAAGGTAGAACCCGGCTCATACGAGTCACTAATGAGCACATTACGCCACATATCATTGAGCGCATCCGAACGTGCCGCGGTCAGTTCATCCCCTGTCAGCCCCTCCAAAGATGCCAATACCTGCGGATCGGTAATGGTAAACGGATCGTTCAGATCAAACCCATTAACCACCGACATGGCCAAAATGCCACCCGTTTCCACATCCATAATGATGCCGCCGGCATAGCCGCTCAGTTGCCGCTCGGTATAGGCTTCCTTTAGATACTTCTCCAAATAATGCTGTATCGTTTCATCCAAGGTGGTATTAAGATTATACCCATCTACCGCCTCGATGTATTTCTCGTAATCCAGAAGCGACAGGTCGTTACCTACCGCATCGGTGGCCAGTACGATCTTGCCGTCGGTTCCCCGTAAATACTCCTCGTACATAACCTCAAGTCCGGTCAAGCCTTGGTTATCTGTCCCGACAAAACCTAAGACATGGCAAGCAAAATCGTTGTACGGATAGTAGCGCTTGGGATCATCCACAATCGAAATACTGCCGCCCAGTTTGTTCTCACGGACAAAGGCACGCACATCGTCGGCCACATTCTGCTCCACACGCCGAGCCACGACATCATAATAACTGTTCTTCGCCAGCGATTTTTCAATTTTTTCGGGCTCGACCCCCAACAACTGGGGCAGATTTTTCAAAATCACCTCGGCCGCATCCTCATCGGTCGTAGCCGGCGAAAGCACTACTTTATATGCCGTTGCCGACACAGCCAGCGCCTTGCCGTTACGGTCAAAAATGGTACCTCGACGCGCCGCCACCGTCAGCTCACGAGTCTGCTGATTGATGGCCGTATTTTGATATTTTTCACCCTGAATGATCTGTATGAAAAACAGTCGCCCTACAATCGCCGTAAACAGCACCACGATCACGAGCAAAATCGTGAACATACGCTTTTTCATGCCTTTTGCCGTTTGTCTTTCCACCAATCGTTTCCTCCAATAGAAAAGCCGCTGTTGCAACCAACAGCGGCTCTACACATCCCTATCCGTTGCACAACAGGACACAGTACATTTGTAGATCAGAATCAGCCTAAATATTCCCAAATCATAGAAAAGTTACGAAACAATCCGCCAAAACCGTCATCGACACGGATCACCTCAGCCCGATCCTCGCTGCCCAGATTGACATATTCGATCTGATGCTGCTGAATCTTGCTCATGCCCATCTCCTGCGCGATCTGCTCAATGTTATCCAACTGCGCCATGGCATCAATCTTTACATCCAACTGAATCTTCTCATTCACGAGATCGGCATGCTCATTCTTAAGATTGTTCACCTGCGTGGTCAACTCATTATACTGCGCATTGCAATAGATCTGATAACAAACCAATCCGACCAGCAATAAAACAGCCGCCATCAATGTGGCCGATACCCGCTTTGCTTTCCATCTCTTGGCTATTCTCTTTTTCCAGTCGGTTTTTCTCATCTTATTCTATCCTTTCGGCAATTCGCAGCTTCGCACAGGCCGCCCGTCGGTTTTCTTCCAACTGCTCACCCGTCGCCACGATCGGTTTTTTTGTAATGATTTTTATCTGCGCCTTGTGCCCACATACACACACCGGAAACTCCGGCGGGCAGGTGCATCCTCGGCTCTGTTCTCGAAATGCGGTCTTGACCATACGGTCTTCCAACGAATGAAAACTGATGATGGCGATCCGTCCGCCCTCATTTAGAAGACTCGGTATCGCAGTCAGCGTTTCCTGTAATTCATCCAACTCACTGTTCACGGCAATACGCAACGCCTGAAAAGAGCGCTTAGCCGGATGCTGATCTTCCCGTCGAGCCGCCGCCGGCATGGCCGACTTAATGATCTCCACCAACTGTCCCGTCGTTTCAATCGGCGCTTTCTGCCGTTCCTGCACGATCTTTCGGGCAATCTGGCGGGAATACCTCTCCTCACCGTACCGCCATAAAATATCCGCAATCTCAGCTTCCCCGTAAGTATTCACCAACGTATAAGCACTTAACGCCGCCTGCTGATCCATACGCATATCCAGCGCCGCATCACTGCGGAACGAAAATCCACGTTCAGGTGTATCAATCTGATGCGAGGACACTCCAAGATCCATCAAGATCCCATCTACCTTTTCTATGCCTTGATCGGCCAATACCTGCCCGATCTGAGAAAAGGTTGCCTTTACAACACTTGTTCGATCCTGAAACGGCGTCAATCGCTCGGTACAAGCCCGAATGGCCGCCTCGTCACGGTCAATACTGATCAATCGTCCGCCATTAAGCCGCTTGGCTATCTCATAGGAATGACCGCCGCCGCCCGCCGTGCAATCCACATACACGCCGTCGGGCTTGATGGCCAACCCCTCAATGCATTCATCCAATAAAACCGGTATATGTTCAAAACCCATTTTACAGACCCAGTTCGATCATCATATTGGTGACCTGTTCGGACGGAGCCGCATCCTCGCTGTTCTCCCACTTCTCGCTATCCCAGATCTCTGCACGGGACGATACGCCGAGAATAACAACATCTTTGGTCAATCCCGCAAATTTACGAAGTTCAGGCGGAATAACCGCACGGCCGTTACCGTCCAACTCCACAGGATAGGCACTGCCGAAAATAAAACGGGTGATCTGCCGCGACGCCGCCATCGGCAAGGCCGCGATCTTCTCTTCCAACGCCTGCCATTCTTTCATGGAGTAAAGCGCCAAACACTCATCCAAACCCTTGGTGATCATGAAAACTTCGCCCAGATCCTCACGAAATCTGGCCGGCACAATCACTCGCCCCTTGGTATCCAAGGTATGCCGAAATGTACCTGTCAACATCAGCGCTTCCTCCTTTCTTGGCATTTTTGGCTGAAAATTCACCACTTTCACCCACTATGACACCACTTTGTGTCACATGTAACCACATTATAACATATATATAGGAAATTGCAATACCCCTTTTGAAAAATTCTAAAAATTAACATAATTTTTACAATTTCGACAGTTTTTTGCACAAAAAAAGAGCCCACAGTCTACACTGTGAGCTCAAAACAAGTTCGATCTTATTCGATATAGCCTTGGGGGTTTTGGGTCTGCCAACGCCAGGCATCGACACACATATCATCCAAGGTGCGTTTGGTCTTCCAGCCCAAAACGTTGTTGGCATTGGTAGGATCGGCCAAGCAAACGGCCACATCCCCCGGACGGCGATCAACGATGCGATAGGGCACATGCACGCCCGTCGCGCGTTCGAAAGCGCCGATAATATCCAGCACCGAGTAGCCAACACCCGTACCCAGATTGAAAACTTCTAAGCCGCGATTCTGATCAAAACGGCGAAGCGCCGCCACATGACCTTCTGCCAGATCCATGACATGAATATAGTCACGCACACCCGTACCGTCATGAGTATCGTAATCGTTGCCAAACACCATCAATTCCTTGCGGGTACCGTCTGCCACCTGCAACAGCAGCGGCAACAGGTTGTTGGGACGATCGCCCGAATCCTCGCCGATATCACCCGACTCGTGAGAGCCGATGGGATTGAAATAACGCAGCACAACGGCATTGAAATTGGGGTCAGCCTTGCAAACATCTCTCAAAATTTCTTCGGTCATAACCTTGGTCATGCCGTAAGGATTGGTCGCCGAGATGGGATATTCCTCTTTGGCAGGCATGGGGTTATGGTCGCCGTACACGGTAGCGCTGGAAGAAAAAACGAAATTGCGTACGCCGTACTTATTCATCGACGCCAGAATATTCATTAATCCAATCAAGTTGTTCCCGTAATATTTCAAGGGCTTCTCTACGCTCTCACCCACCGCCTTGAATGCGGCAAAATAGATAACCGCGTCAATATTACGTCCCTCGAACACGGCATCACTCTGCGCAGGATCGCAGAAATCCGCCTTTACAAATTCAAAATCCTGTCCCGATACCTTGCGGGTACGCTCCACAGCCAAGGGTTTACTGTTGCTGAAATTATCCGCACAAACAATTTCAAACCCGTTTTCTGCCAATGCCACACAGGTATGAGTTCCGATATATCCGGCACCGCCGGCCACTAAAACCTTCATAAGATATCTCCTTTTTCCATATATTTGTTTCATTATATCACAAAAAAATAGAATTGCAAATATGCAAAATGATTCTTTCCTTGTTTTTTTGTGTATTTCATGGTAAGATAACGACGAGGTGTTTTTATGAAAAAGAAAACTGCGATATGGACCGTTGCCCCAATTTTGATTATCGTCGGCGTTTGCCTGTGTTTTATTCCCTCTCTGATGGGACAAACTACACAGGAACCCGAATTTACTCCTCTCCCCCAAGAGGAACTGGATAAGTGCCCCGCCACCGAACCGTTGACAATGCGCTCCATTCCCGAAACCGAATATTTGCCTCTGACCAAGGCCGCCTACCATGCGCCTGTGGCAGATAGCCATTTCGATAATACTCTGTTTATCGGTGACTCGCTCACCAACGGCTTGGAACTGTTCGGCACGCTGAAAAACGCATCCTATTTCTGCGCCACCAGCGCTACCGCCGCCGGCACGCTGGCCTCGCCGTCGCTGGACACCCATCTTTCTACCAATGTTTACGATGCCGTTTATCTGCTGTTGGGCATTAACGAAATGGGAACCAATCCGTCAGTCTACGCCGACCGCATGGGACAGTTGATTGATCTGGTGCGCTCCCGTCAACCCCGTGCCCGCATTTATTTGCAGACTATTTTGCCCGTCGTTCCCGAAAAAACATGGTCGGAAAAGGTCTTTTCGGTTTCCAATATCGGCGCCGCCAATGCCGCGTTACAAGCGTTAGCTGAAGAAAAGAATGTCACATTGGTTGATACCTATTACGCCTTTGCCGACAAGTCGGGGCGCATGCCCGACGGCATGACAAGCGACGGCGTGCACCTTCTTGCAAAAAATTATGCCATCTGGTGCGACTATCTGCGCACCCATACCGCCTAAGGAGAGTTCTTTATGATCTATACATCGGCCGAGCAACTCATCGGCAATACCCCGCTTCTGGAATTGACCCATATCCAAACCCAAGCACGGCTATTAGCCAAGTTGGAATATCTCAATCCTGCCGGTTCGGTCAAGGACCGTGCCGCCCTGTTCATGATTAACGAGGCCGAAAAGAGCGGCAAACTGAAAGCCGGTGCTACTCTGATTGAACCAACCAGCGGCAACACCGGCATCGGTTTGGCCTGCGTGGCCGCCGCTCGCGGTTACCGTACCGTGATCGTCATGCCCGATAGTATGTCCGTCGAGCGCCGCTCGCTGATGAAAGCCTACGGCGCAGAACTTATACTCACCGACGGCACATTGGGTATGAGCGGTGCCATTGCTAAAGCCGAAGAAATGGCCGCCCAAACCCCCAACAGCATGATCGTCGGCCAGTTTTCCAACCCTGCCAATCCCAAAGCCCACTACGAAACGACAGGACCCGAACTGTGGCGGGATACCCAAGGCAAAATTGATATCTTTGTTGCCGGCGTCGGCACCGGCGGCACCGTTACGGGCGTCGGCCGCTATCTCAAGGAACAGAATCCCGATATTCAGATTGTGGCGGTAGAACCCGCCGCTTCTCCGCTTCTATCGGGCGGCACCGCCGCTCCTCACGGACTGCAAGGCATCGGTGCCAACTTCATTCCCGATAATTTCGACCGCACGGTCTGCGATGCGGTAATCTCCGTCACCGAGGAAGACGCCTACGCCGCCGCCCGCCTGTTAGGCAAAAAAGAGGGCATCTTGGTCGGCATCTCCTCCGGCGCCGCCCTCCATGCGGCTCTGATCCTCGAAAAACAGTCCGAGAACCAAGGAAAGACCATTGCCGTCTTGTTGCCCGACACCGGCGATCGCTACCTTTCTACTCCCCTTTTTGAATAAACAAATAGGTCTGCCAAAAGCAGACCTATTTATTATACGACCTTATAGAAATATTCGGTTATCGTTTCGGGAGACTCTTTCAGGCCATGGTCAATCCACCATTTCAGCGTATCGATCAACACACAAACGATATGATCTTCCCAAAAAGATTCGGGCAGTTCGTTATCCTTACGATTCTCAAATTGGCATAGTTGACTTCCAATCAGCAACCGTAAATACTCCTTAAAATACCCCAAAAACAACTCATTATTTTGCGAAGATAACAACACTAAAATGTTGTTATCATTTTTTTGCAAATGCCGAAATAGATGCAGAAACACCGAGTCCGACCCCTCACATTCAAAAATATGCCGATGCTTGTGATTCTCTCCGCTGGCCACATCGAAAATATGGCAGAACAGTTCTTCGCAAAACTCTTTCAATAAAAAATCTTTTGTTTCAAAATGCGAATAAAAGGTCGCCCGCCCCACATCCGCCTTTTCAATAATTTCTCCCACCGTGATATGCATATAATCTTTTTGGGAAAGTAGTTCGGTAAAGGCACGAAAGATGGCCTCTCTCGTCTTTCTCTGTCGTCTGTCCATAGTTTCTCCGTACATTTTTCTGGTTTTGTTCGGTATCGAATACTCCTCCCGCATCGTATGTTGAAGTCCCGCTTGTTTTTGCTATAATAGTTATTGAACGATCTGTTCAATAATATACATATAGTATCATACTTCATTTTTTAAGTCAAGCGGAGGACAATATGAAAACCGAACAAACCATCCGAATTGCGTTTATCCTAAACGCCGTCTTTTCCATTTTTGAACTGATCGGCGGTATGATCATCGGCAGCGCCGCCATCCTTTCCGACGCCATTCACGACATGGGCGACGCCGTCAGCATTGCCGTCTCCTATTTTCTGGAGAAAAAGAGCAAGAAACACCCCGACCATATCTTCACCTACGGCTATGCTCGATACTCAACCATCGGCGCCTTGATCACCACTCTCACTCTTTTGATTGGATCGGTCATCATGATATACAATGCCATCCATCGCATCATCACCCCCACAGAGATCAACTACAACGGCATGATTGTATTTGCTGTTGTCGGCGTCGTGGTAAATTTTGCTGCCGCCTACGTTACCCATAAGGGCGATTCCTCTAACCAAAAGGCGGTAAACTTGCACATGATGGAGGATGTCCTCGGCTGGTTTGTTGTCTTGATCGGCGCCATTGTCATGCGCTTTACCGACTTTGTCCTACTCGATGCCCTATTATCCCTTGGTGTATCGGGTTATATCGTATTCCATGCCATCAAAAACCTAAAGGAAATCTTTGACTTGTTCCTCGAAAAGTCCCCCATCGACACCGCTCAGATACAGAAACATATCGCCCACATGGACGGCGTGATGGATGTCCATCATATCCACATCTGGAGTCTGGACGGACACAACCACCTTGCCACCATGCACGTTGTCACCGATCAAGATCCTCACACCATTAAACACGCCATCCGTGAGGAATTGCACGCCCACGGCATCGGTCATGTCACCATTGAAACGGAAACCGAACCTTGCCACGAACTCCATTGTCATATAAACTATCAGCCGCATCATCACCATCATCATTAAAAAATGCCTGCAAAAGCAGGCATTTTTTATTCGTCTAAATGTGTAAGATCCGCTAACGTTTCTCGTCGCACGGCTATATAATTTTCGCCGCCGCACAGCATCACCACAGGCGGTCTGGGAATCCGATTGTAATTCGATGCCATCGAGTAATGATAGGCACCCGTTGTCAAACAGGCCAGCAAATCTCCTCTGGCAATCGAAGTAGGCATCGGCACATCCTTTTGCAGAATGTCGCCACTCTCGCAACACCGCCCCGCCACCGTCACCATCAGATCTCGCGGCTCATCCATCTTGGTCGCCGGCAATAAGGTATACGGCGCACCGTACATGGCATGGCGCACATTATCGGTCATACCGCCGTCCACCGATACATAGGTCAAATATCCCGGTATCGTCTTGCATGACCCGACCGTGTATAGTGTCACGCCCGAATCGGCCACCATACTGCGCCCCGGCTCAAAACACACCGTCGGCAATTCAAGTCCAAGCTCAGCACATAATCCCTTAACACAATCGGCAATCTCGGCAATCTGCCGATCGATGTCCGGCATCGGCACCCCCTCCACATAGGGCACCCCAAATCCGCCGCCCAAATCGAGCACGTGAGCCTCAAAACCAAACTGCGCCTTGACTTGCGCCATAAACCGCAACATCACGTCCGCGCTCATGCGGAACACTTCGCTGTCAAACACCTGCGACCCCACGTGGCAATGGAATCCGCACAACTCAATATGCTCACAACCCAGCGCCTTTTCCACAATATCCGTCGCCTGTCCCGTCGCAATGGCAAACCCGAACTTGGAATCCACCTTACCCGTCGCCACCGCCTCATAGGTGTGCGGATCAATACCGGGCGTCAAGCGAATCAGAACCTTCTGCCGCCCCTGTGCAATCCGCTCAATGGCCAGCAATTCTTCCTCATTGTCTATGACAAAATACCCGACACCTTTCTCAAGTGCATAGACGATGTCGGCATCGGTCTTATTATTGGAATGGAAAACGGCTTGTCCCAGATCAAAGCCGGCCCGATCGGCGGTATGAATCTCGCCAATCGACACCACATCGATCCCCATGCCCTCTTCTTTCATAATCTCATAGAGTCGCTTGTAGGATGCCGCCTTGGAAGCATAGAACACCCGTCCTTTGTCACCAAAATGCGCCTTGACCGCCTCACGGTATGTGCGACAACGTTGCCGGATACGATCCTCATCCATCAGATATAGTGGCGTACCGTATTTAGCCGCCAACTCAGCCGCATCCTGCCCCGCAATGAGTAAATGCCCGTTTTCTATCGATAAATTATCGTATATCATAACATCTTCTCCCTCAACTGCTCGGCCGTGTAGGGGGATAACTCAGACGGCGCAACATCAAACACCGTGATGCACCCGCTTTCACCCTTTTGTGCCCGACGATATACCGCTCTGGCATAAGCCACCAGCACCGACGCCGTGAATTCAGGGTTAGACTCTAATTGCAACCGATACTCAATGCAATGCCTGTGCTCGCCATGCAAGCCCGTCATACCCGTGCGAATCACCGATCCGCCATGCGGCAACCCCGCATGCTCGGCATCCAACTGCTCCTGCGAAATGAAATGCACCGTCGTATCATAATCGGCAAAATAATTGGGCATTTCCTTGATTTCCCGCTCAATGCGGGCACGGTCCGCCCCCGCTTTGGCCACCACATAACACTCCCGTGTATGCTTCTGGCGCGTAGTCAAGGTCGGATTTTCTCCACTGCGCACCGCATCCAAGGCCGCTTCTACCGGCACGGTATACTGGCGGGCATCCTGCACCCCGTCAATGCGCCGAATGGCATCCGAGTGCCCTTGGCTCACCCCACGCCCCCAAAAGGTATAATCCTGCCCCTGCGGCAATATGACCGAAGCATACAGGCGATTAATCGAAAATAAACCGGGATCCCATCCACCCGCAATCAAAGCCACATGCCCGTGCGCTTTGGCCGATGCATCCACTGCCGCAAAATGAGCAGGAATCTTGGCGTGAGTATCAAAACTGTCTATTATATGAAATTTCTCGGCCAGCATCGGCGTCATGGTCGGCAGATCGGTCGCACTGCCCCCGCACAGGATCAGCACATCGATATCAAAATTCGAAACCTCTTGTGCCGAATAAACCGGAACACCCGTCAAGGTCTGTACCGTCTGCGGATCACGGCGGGTAAAAACTCCCACCAATTCCATATCGCTGTTCTGACGCACGGCGCACTCGACGCCCCGCCCCAAATTTCCGTATCCGTAAATTCCGATTTTCATCTTATTCTCCGATCATACTCTTCATATCATATAACCCCGCAGACTTCCCCTGCAAAAAGGAAGCCGCCGCCAGCGCACCCTCAGCAAACAAGGCACGGTTATATGCCTCATGCTTAAGGGTAATGCATTGGTTCTTGGTACCGATCAGCACCTCATGAATCCCCACAATATTCCCCATACGAATGCTGTGGATACCGATCTCCTGCTCGGTGCGCTTGCCGTGACCGCTTCGTCCCGACACGATCTGCGTTTCCCGCACCTGCCCGATCGCCTCGGCAATAGCCAGTGCCGTACCCGACGGGGCATCAATCTTGCGATCGTGATGATGTTCAATAATTTCAATCTGCGCCTCAGGCATCGCCTTAGCCGTCTGTACGGCCAGTTCAATCAAAAGTGCAACACCCAAGGAATAATTGGCTGCAAAAAACAGCGGAATCTCCTTAGCCGCCGCATAGATCATTTCCTTTTCTTGCGGCGTATGCCCCGTCGTAGCCAGCACCAGCGGCAACCGATGGGCAACGGCAAAATCAAGCAGATCCTTGGTCACCGTGTGATGGGAAAAGTCCACAATAGCATCCACATCGGTATTTGCCTGTGCAAATGAACCAACACAGCCATCATTCCCGTCGGCCGCAGAGTCAACGCCCCCGACCCACTCGGCACCACGATATCCCTCTCGACAGAGTTTGGCCACCTCTTGCCCCATAAATCCGCATACACCGCTGATTAAAATTTTCATTTTTTACACATCCAATCCGTTTTCTCTCATAAGTCCCATTAGCTTTTCTTCATTGTCGGCTTCCATCTTCGTCATCGGCAACCGCAGAGAATTCTCACACCAGCCCATCGCCGCGCACGCCGCCTTGACAGGAATGGGATTGACCTCACAGAACAGCGCATCAATCAGCGGCAGGTATTTCAACTGCGCCTCACACGCCTCCTTAACATTACCCTGCGCAAAATCTTTGCAAATCTGCGCCGTCTGCGCCGGCATGATATTGGAGAGTACCGAAATAACACCCTTGCCGCCCAAGGACATAACAGGCACGATCTGATCATCATTACCCGAATAGATATCAATATCACAAGCGGCCGCCACCAGTGCGATCTGCGAAATGTTCCCGCTGGCCTCTTTGATGGCTACAATGTTGGGATGCTCAGCCAGTTTCGCTACCGTCGCCGGCAAGAGATTACAACCGGTACGACTTGGTACATTATATAAAATAATGGGCTTGGTCGATGCATCGGCAATGGCCGTAAAGGAAGCAATCAAGCCGTTCTGTGTCGCCTTGTTATAATAAGGGGTCACCACCAGCATGGCATCGGCACCCACCTCGCAAGCATACTTGGTCAGTTCAATGGCATAGGCAATATCGTTCGAGCCGGTACCGGCAATCACCGGCACACGCCCCGCCACTTGCTCAACGCAGAATTTGATAACCGCCCGATGTTCTTCATCGGTCAGCGTCGAGCCCTCGCCCGTCGTACCTGCCGCTACAATGGCGTCAATCCCCTGCTGTATCTGCCACTCAATCAAAGCCGCAAATTTTTCATAATCCACACCCTGCTCGTTAAAGGGGGTAATAATGGCCGTGGCCGCTCCGTTAAAAATGGTCTGTTTCATCTTTTCTTCTCCTTTGTATAGATAAAAGGCAGTCTCCACGGAGACTGCCCAGATACAACAAAACATTTGTTGATTCGATAGCCCTCCGCATCTCTGCGACAACAGGACGGATCTTCTCCGTACTGCCAGCCAAATGCCCTGCCATAAGCATCCGCTTCGGCACCGTCACCTTTCTGCGGCGGCTTTGGCAGCCGGGTTTCCCGCATACTCTTTTTCGGTGCGCCTCTATCTGTTTTTTGTTATTGTAGCACGGTAAGGGTCGCTTGTCAAGGTCATTTCGTCATCTTTTCCTGCTTAACCTTGTGATCGATCACATGACGGGAAGCCAGTTCCTTATGAATATCCTCCAAGGAAATGCCGTTCTCTATCATCAGCACCATCACGTGGTAAGCCAGATCGGCAATCTCATAAATGGTCTCTTTCTTATCGTGATCCTTGGCCGCAATGATAACCTCGGTACACTCCTCGCCCACCTTCTTGAGAATCTTATCCAGTCCTTTCTCAAACAGGTAGGTCGTATAAGAGCCCTCTTTCTTGTCCGTCTTGCGCCCCTCGATCAAGGACATGAGCCCCTGCAGGGAGAATTCATGCAACTCCTCGCTTTCCCATACCGGATTCTCAAAACAAGACTCGGTCCCTAAATGACAGGCAGGCCCGTCGGGCTCCACCATAACCACCAGCGCATCATAGTCACAGTCGGCCGTGATGGACACGATATGTTGATAGTTGCCGCTGGTCTCCCCTTTGAGCCACAACTCCTGACGGGAACGGCTCCAAAAACAGGTCAGCCCCTTTTCCATCGAAATACGCAGGCTTTCCTCATTCATATAAGCAAGGGTCAGCACCCGCTTGGTAACGGCATCCACCACAATGGCGGGTATTAACCCCTTTTCATCAAATTTCAGTTTGCTGATGTCAATCATTTTCTTAACCTTCTTGTCACAATATTTTCTCTTGCCATGGCCTCTTTTAAATCCGAAATGGCCACTTCACCGAAATGGAAGATCGAAGCCGCCAATCCGGCATCTACTTTGGGGAGGGTATGAAACAGCGTAATAAAATCTTCGATCTTGCCCGCACCGCCCGATGCGATCACAGGAACACTCACCACGTCACACACCGCCGAGAGCATCTCCAGATCAAAGCCGCCCTTGACCCCGTCGGTATCAATCGAATTGACGACAATCTCGCCGGCACCGCTGTCTACGCCCCGCTTGATCCATTCAATGGCATCCAGCCCCGTGTTCTCCCGTCCCCCTTTGGCAAAGACACGGAAGACGCCGTCCACACGCTTGACGTCTACCGACAGCACCACGCACTGATCGCCGTATCGCTTGGCCGCCTGCGCAATCAGGTCGGGATTGCGGATAGCGCCCGAATTGACACTCACCTTATCGGCACCGCATTTGAGCACCCGATCAAAATCCTCAACCGTATTGATGCCGCCGCCCACCGTCAGCGGAATAAAGACGCTGGACGCCGTTTCGGTCAGAATATCGGTAAAGAGTTTTCGTCCCTCGGCGGATGCGGTAATATCGTAAAATACCAGTTCATCGGCGCCGTTTTGACTATAAAATTTTGCCAGTTCCACAGGGGAGGACACATCACTCAACCCTTGGAAATTGACCCCCTTGACGACACGGCCGTCCCGCACGTCAAGACAGGGTATGATTCTTTTGGTGATCATGGATCGCTTTCTCCAAATCAATGGCTCCGATATAGTAAGCCTTTCCAATAATAGCCCCGTAAATATCCAAAGCCGCCAGTTTTTCTACATCTTCCATCGAGGATACGCCGCCCGAAGCGATAATGTTCATCGAAAATCGCTCGGCCAGTTCCCGATATAATTGGTGGTTGGCACCGCGCATGGCGCCATCACGGGAAATGTCGGTACAGATCAGCGTGGTCACACCCCGCTTTTGTAGATCTTCGCAAAAGGCAAAGGCGTCCAGCCCCGACGATTCGGTCCAACCTTTGACCGCCACACAGCCATCCTTAATGTCCACCCCTACGGCAATCTTCTCGCCGTATTTAGAAACTGCCGCATCCAAAAAAGCAGGATCGGACACCGCCGCCGTACCGAGAATCACTCGATCCAGCCCGTTTGTCAAATACCGAACCACAACCTCCATAGTGCGCATGCCGCCGCCAACCTCACAAAACAGTCCCGTTTCTTTCTTGATCGCGCATACCGTTTGCAGGTTGGGTGTTGTGCCGCTCTTAGCGCCCTCTAAATCCACCAAATGAACATGGGTCGCCCCCTTAGCCGCAAAGTCCCGCGCCACCGCCACAGGGTCGCTGTTATAAACAGTCATTTGGGTATAATCGCCCTTAAAAAGGCGTACCGCTTGCCCCTCAAACAAATCAATCGCAGGAAACAGAATCATGTCCAGTCCTCCCTCTCGCAAAAGGCACGCAGGATATCGAGTCCCACATCCCCGCTCTTTTCGGGATGGAACTGGCAACCCAGCACATTCCCTTTGGCTACCGCCGCCGTTAAGGGCGCGCCGTACTCGGCCGTAGCAATTACGGCATCCGTGCAATCGGCATAATAAGAATGAACAAAGTAGACGGCATCCCCCTCTTCAATGTTTTCAAATAAGGGGTGCTTATTCTCACCAAAATGCAGGGCATTCCAGCCGATATGCGGAATTTTATACCCAACAGGCACCACATCGGCAATCGGACGAATGGCGCCCTCAATGAGCCCCAGCCCCCCATGGAAGCCGTATTCGTAACTCTTTTCAAAAAGCAGTTGCATACCAAGGCAGATGCCCATGATAGGCTTGCCCTTTTCGGCCTGTTTAACAACCAGTTTTCCCATGCCGCTGTCCCGCAGTTTACGGGCGGCATCACCAAAGGCGCCCACCCCCGGCAGGATCAGCCGATCGGCCTTGCGGATCACATAAGGATCATCGGTGGCAATCGCATCAGCACCAATGGCCGCAAAGGAACTTTGCAGGGAAAAGAGGTTACCTACCCCGTAGTCCACGATTGCAATCATGCCAATACCCCTTTGGTAGACGGCACCTCATTGGCATACTTTTCATCCGCCGCCACGGCCGCGCGCAAACTGCGGGCTACCGATTTGAAAGCGCCCTCAATGATGTGGTGAGAGTTCTCCCCTGCCAGTTTGCGAATGTGCAGCGTGCAAGCGCAATTACGAGTAAAGGCCAGCCAGAATTCCTGCACCAGTTCCGTATCAAAACTGCCCACCTTCTCGGTCGAAATCGGCATATCCATGTATAATCCGCACCGCCCCGACAGATCCACGGCACTTAGAATCAGCGATTCGTCCATCGGCAGGGTGCAACTGCCGTAACGGCAAATGCCCTTTTTATCCCCCAGCGCCTCGGCAAAAGCCTTACCTAACGCAATGCCGATATCTTCCACGGTGTGATGATCGTCCACCTGCGTATCGCCCTTGCAGGAAACCGACAGGTCAAAACGCCCATGCGAGGCAAACAGGGTGAGCATATGGTCGAGGAACCCGCAACCACTCTCCACTGTCGAGGTACCCTTGCCGTCTAAATTTAAGGACAGCACAATATCCGTTTCGTTGGTTTTTCTGGTTAATAAGGAAGTTCTCATTTCTTCTCCTCCATAATGGCGGTAATGGTACTGAGCAGAATTTGCATCTGCGCATCCGAGCCTACCGTGATGCGGTTATAATCTTTGAGTCGGGGGCTGTCAAAATGACGCACCAGTACGCCCCGCTCTTTCAGATCCAGATATAACTGTTTACCATCCAACATGGGATGCTTGGCAAACAGGAAATTGGCACAGGAATCAAGCACCTCAAAGCCCAGTTTTTTCAAAGCTTTGGCGGTATTTTCACGGGTGGCGATTACCGCTTGGCAGTTGGCTTTGGTATATTCTTCATCTTCCAGCACACCAAGCCCTGCCGCCATGGTCATACGGTTAATATTATAGGGATTGGTGGAATATTTCACCGTGTTGAGATCCCCGATCAATGCCGCATTTCCGACACCGAAGCCCAAACGGGCGCCCGCCATCGAGCGGGATTTGGAAAAAGTCTGGGTGACCAATAAATTGTCGTATTTGTCCACCAATTTACAGGCGCTCTCGGCACCGAAATCGACATAGGCTTCGTCGATAACCACCACCCGATTCGGGTTGCTTTGGAGCAGCCGTTCAATATCCGAAAGAGGCAGACAAAGACCGGTAAGTCGGATCGTAGCCATGTCGTTCTGTGAGCCAAGGAGG
>JAZNSU010000172.1:0-13564 GCA_045591385.1 Eubacteriales bacterium | reverse complement strand
ATCGCCTATTCCGACTCCGATCGGGACAAGCCCATGATGTCCCTGGCCGCCACCCGCATCCGCGTCACCAAGGAAGGTGCCCATATTCCTTATGTGACTAAGTAAATTGTCATATCATTTTTTGGAATAATGCCGCTTTTTGCGGCATTTTTCTATTGTAATCAAAGGGCAAATATAGTATAATATCCTCAGAATGAAAGAACGGAGTACCATCAAGATGGATAACAAAAATAAAGCATTAGAAACGGCAATGTCCACCATAGAAAAGAAATTCGGCAAGGGCTCGATCATGAAACTGGGATCCCAGAGTTCCCTGAATATTGCGCACGTGCCCACCGGCTCCCTCTCGCTGGACTTGGCGCTGGGTTGCGGCGGCTATCCCAAGGGACGTATCATTGAGGTATACGGCCCCGAATCTTCGGGTAAAACTACCGTGGCTCTGCATGCCGTAGCGCAGGTGCAAAAAGCGGGCGGTACCGCCGCCTTTATCGATGCTGAGCATGCGCTGGATCCCGCCTACGCACAGAACCTCGGCGTTGATGTGGATGAACTGTTGGTGGCTCAGCCCGATGACGGCGAGCAGGCGCTCGAAATTGCCGACGAACTGGTACGCAGCGGCGCCATTGATATTCTGGTTGTTGACTCGGTAGCGGCACTGGTGCCTAAAGCCGAGATCGAGGGCGAAATGGGCGACTCGCATGTGGGTCTTCACGCCCGTCTGATGTCGCAGGCACTTCGCAAACTGTCGGGTGTCGTGTCCCGCGCCGGCTGTATTGCCATCTTTATCAACCAGTTGCGTGAAAAGGTAGGCGTCATGTACGGCTCGCCTGAGGTAACCACCGGCGGCCGTGCACTCAAATTCTTTGCCACCATCCGTATGGATGTCCGCCGCACCGAATCCCTCAAGGTACAGGGTCAGGTCGTGGGCAACCATGTCCGTGTTAAGGTTGTCAAGAACAAGGTAGCACCCCCCTTCCGTGAGGCGGAATTTGACATCATGTTCGGTACAGGCATCTCCCGCGAGGGTGAGATCGTCGATCTGGGCGTGAAATACGATATCATTGATAAATCCGGCTCTTGGTTCTCCTACAACGGTGATCGTTTGGGACAGGGTCGCGATAATGTGAAATTGGTACTGGCGGGCGATCATAAACTGGCCGATGAGATCTCAGCCAAGATCATGGCGGCCGTGGAAGCCGAACGGGAAAAGCAGGGCGCCTTTAAGGGCAAGAACGCTCCCACTCTGGAGGCCCCGCCCGTAGCTGCTCCCGCTCCCGTGGCCGACAAAGCACCCAGCGTGGTCATCTCGGCCGACGATTTTGAATAATGACTGTTACCGACCTGAAAATCGGCAAACACGGATTGACCTATCTGTTTTTAGACGGGGAATTTGCCCTGTCGGTCTATCCCGATCTCCTGTACGAATATAAGATTCAAAAGGGCAGCGACCTGGACACCGCTGCCCTTTCTTCTCTAACCGATGCGCAGCAAACCCTCTACGCCCGCAATCGGGCGCTGAATATTCTATCGGCGGGGGACTGCTCGGAGCAGGCGTTGTATGACAAACTGCTATCCCGTCAAATCGACCCGACCTATGCCGCATCGGCAGTCGCCTATTGCGTGGAAAAAGGGTTTGTCGATGATCAGCGGTTGTTGCCCCGCTATCTTCGACTCTATTTCGAAATAAAAGGCTACGGCGTTATGCGTGTGCGTCAAGCCCTCATTAAAAAAGGCTTTCGGCGGGAAGACGTGGATGCGGCTTTGGATGACTATGAGCCGGACAATACGGCCGTCATTATGTCTTATCTGCAAAAAGAGCCGCCCGAAAAACTGGCGGATCGTAAGGAATGTTCCAAAATCATTCAAAAACTGATGCGGAAAGGATTTCTTTATTCCGATATCCGTACCGCACTTTCTCATTATACCGAACTGGAGTTGGAGGACTCGGATGACTGATATTTGCTTGATCTCTCTTGGCTGTCCCAAAAATTTAGTCGATAGTGAAACCATGCTGGGCGCGCTGGCGCAGGCAGGGTTTTCCATCGTATCCGAGCCCGAACAGGCACAGGCCGTCATCATCAACACCTGCGGTTTTATCGAATCGGCAAAAAAAGAAGCGATCGACCAGATCCTGGCCGCCATCGCCTTAAAAGAAGCGGGTATTATTCGCGCCATTGTGGTGACCGGATGTATGTCCCAGCGCTATCAAGACGAGATTGCCGATGCCTTCCCCGAGGTCGATGCCTTTTTGGGCACCACCAGCGAATGTCATATCGTCGATGCCCTTAAAGCCGCGCTGGCAGGCAAACCCTGCTGCGCTTTTGACGGGGAGGACGATCCTCCCTATTTCGGCCCTCGCTTGCAATCAACCCCACCCTATACCGCCTATCTGAAGATTGCCGAGGGGTGTAACAATCGTTGCACCTATTGCGCCATTCCTTTGATCCGCGGCCCCCTGCGTTCGATTGAGCAGGAGCCGTTATTGGAACAGGCTCGCTCTTTGGTGGAAAATGGGGTCAAGGAACTAATCGTAGTGGCACAAGACACCACCGCCTACGGCGTCGATCGGGGACGGCGGGAACTGCCCGAATTCTTGGAAAAGTTGTGCAAGATCGAGGGACTCAAATGGATCCGTATGCTTTATTGCTACCCCGATAAGATCGACGACGCCCTCTTGCAAACCATGAAAAAGCATGATAAAATACTGCGGTATCTGGATATTCCCATCCAGCACGCCGATGGTGGAGTGCTCCGTGCCATGCACCGCCCCGGCGACTACGATTCGTTGATGGGGCTGATTGAAAAGATCCGCACCGCCCTGCCCGATGTGGTGCTTCGCACCACCCTGATCGTCGGCTTCCCCGGCGAAACGGAAGAGCAGTTTGAAACGCTGTGCCGCTTTGTCAAGGCCGCGCGATTTGATAAACTGGGCGTCTTTGCCTACTCCCCCGAGGAAGGCACTCCCGCCGCCGAGATGGAAAACCAGATCGACAAGGCCGAAAAAGCCCGCCGATTGGATATTATTATGCAGTTGCAGGCCGCCATTTCGGCCGAAAACTTAGAAAAAAAGATCGGAACGGTACTGGATGTGCTGGTTGAAGAATACGATGAAGAGAGCGAATGTTTCATTGGTCGCAGTTACGGGGATGCCCCCGATATCGACGGCAAGGTCTTCTTTCACGCCCCCCATGCCGACGAAGGCGACATTCTGCCCATTCGCATCACCGCCGCCTTGGATTATGACTTAATCGGAGAGATTGAAGAATGAAAAACGTCCCTAATATTTTATCGGTTATTCGTGCGATCCTGTCGATCGTTGTACTGGTACTGATCGTCACCGTTGACCCCTCATCCCAAAAACTAGCCTTTATTTTCGGTCCGGGCCTGCTGTTTTTGATTGCCGCTGTGACCGATACTCTCGACGGGCAGATTGCCCGCCGCAAAAACTTGGTCAGCGATTTCGGCAAGTTTATCGACCCAATCGCCGATAAGATCCTCACCACCTTTGCCGTCATCGGCTTTCTGTATATCGATGCCGATGGGGGCCGTCCCATCCTGCTGATCAATTTGGCGGTGACCCTGCTTCGGGAATTTACCATCGCTTCCTTGCGCATGATGGCCGCCAAGAACGGCGTCGTCATTGCCGCCGACTGGGCAGGCAAAGTCAAAACGGTACTGCAGATGGTGGCCATCGGCGGCTATTTCTTCTTTACCGCTACCGACTTTGTGTGGATCGCCCAAGCCTTGCTGCTGATCTCCACGGTCATGACCGTGCTTTCGGGCTTCCTGTATATTAAAAATTATTTTAACTCGGCGAAATCTTAAACTTTACAAATGGCAAACGATTTGTTATACTAATAGTAGTGGCAAAATACGCCCCTCCTTGCAGCAGAGAGAAGATGTCGATAGGCTGAAAGCATCTTCGGTAAGCGTGGCGTTGTGCGGCCGCGGTATCTGTCGGGTAATGCCGGCCGGCTCACCCCGTTATCGGTGACTGGAGAGTAATAAATCGGAGTGGAACCGCGAAATTTTCGCCTCCGTAGTCGAAAGGCTACGGAGGTTTTTTATTTGGAGTATTTGTATGTTTCAAAATCTCAAAAAAGATATTGCCGCTGTCAAAGCCAATGACCCTGCGGCACGAAGCAGCGCCGAAATCTTCTTTCTGTATTCCGGCCTGCACGCCCTACAATGGTATCGGTTTGCCCACTGGATGTGGAAGCATAACCGCTACTTTATCGCCCGCTGGGCCTCTCAGCACGCCCGCCGCCGCACCGGTATCGAGATCCACCCCGGCGCCGAGATCGCGCACGGCGTGTTTATCGACCACGGTATGGGCGTCGTCATCGGCGAGACGGCCGTCGTCGGCGAGGGTTGTGTACTCTATCAGGGAGTAACCTTGGGCGGTACGGGAAAAGATAAGGGCAAGCGCCACCCAACCTTGGGCAAAAACGTCATGGTCGGCGCGGGCGCTAAGGTGCTCGGCCCCTTTACTGTGGGCGATAACGCCAAGATTGCCGCCAATTCGGTGGTGCTCACCGCCATTCCGCCCAATTCCACCGCCGTCGGCATCCCCGCTAAAATCGTGAAGATGGACGGCAAACGCATCGATGCCAAGACCGACCAAATTCATATGCCCGATCCGGTCGTCCAGCAACTCTGTCGACTGGAACACCGCATCTATCAACTCGAACAGGAGAAAGAACAATGATCGTTTACAACACCATGTCCCGCAAAAAGGAAGAACTGAAAACCCTCGTCGACGGCGAGGTATCCATCTATTCCTGCGGCCCGACCGTATATAACTTTGCCCATATCGGCAACCTGCGCACCTATGTCTTTATGGATCAGTTACGCCGCACCTTAAAGCGTGCCGGCTACAACCTCAAGCATTGCATGAATATTACCGATGTCGGCCATCTCACCAGCGATGCCGACGAGGGCGAGGATAAGATGGCCAAAGCCTCCCGCGAACAGAAGAAAGATCCCATGGAAATCGCCGCTTTCTATACCGAAATTTTCATGAAGGACTTGGATCGCCTGAACATTTCCAAACCCGAATTCATTCCCCGCGCCACCGATAACATCCCCCAGATGATCGACTTTGTGCAGGGGCTGATCGACAAGGGCTACGGCTATGAAACCAGCGATGCCATCTATTACGATATCGGTGCCTTCCCCGGCTACGGCAAGCTCTCCCGCCTCAATCTAGAAGAACAGCAGGCGGGCGCCCGTGTCGAGGTTAATGACGAAAAGCGCCATCCGGCCGACTTTGCCCTGTGGAAAAAGGCAGAGCCCAACCATATTATGCAGTGGCCCTCCCCGTGGGGTATGGGCTTCCCCGGCTGGCACATCGAGTGCTCGGCCATGGGTCTGCGCTACCTCGGTGAAAAGTTCGATATCCACACCGGCGGTGTCGACCACATTCCCATCCATCACGAAAATGAGATCGCCCAGTCTGAGGGTCTGCTGGGACACCCCGCCGCCAACACGTGGATGCACAGCGAATTTATGTTGGTCAACGGCGGCAAAATGAGCAAGTCTTTGCGCAATACCTATACCATCGACCAACTCATCGACGAGGGCTACGATCCCCTCTCTTTCCGCTATTTCTGTCTCAACGCCCACTACCGCTCCAAACTCAACTTTACTTGGGACGGCATGAAATCGGCGCAAAAATCCCTCGAAAACCTCAAGAACACCACCGCTCGCCACAAGGGAGCGACCGATGCCGTGTCTGATGAGGTGATTGAAAACTTCCGTAACGAATTTAACGATGCCATCTTCGACGATCTGAACATTCCCAAGGCCCTGGGTGTGGTTTGGAATATGGCTCGCTATGAGGCTAAAAACCAGAAGATCTACGATCTGATCCTCGATTGCGATCAGGTGCTGGCGCTGGATCTGGATCAGCCGCTCAATGTCAAGGTCGAAGAAGTCACTCTCGATGCCGAGATCGAAGCGCTGATCGAAGAACGTCAGAACGCCCGTAAAAACCGCGACTTTGCCACGGCCGACCGCATCCGCGACGATCTGAAAGCCCGCGGCATCGTGCTGGAAGATACGCCGCAGGGCGTGAAGTGGCACAAAGCCTGATGAACCTGCAAGACGATCTGTGCTATGTAAAATCCGTAGGGCCGAAACGCGCCGAGCTCTTTGCCAAGCTCGGCCTTTCGTCCGTCTACGACCTGCTCCATTTCTTCCCCCGTCAGTATCTGGACCTCACGGCGCCCAAGTGCGTCTGCGAGGTCTTTTTTCATGAAACGGCGGCCGTGATCGCCACCGTGATCACCCCCGTCCGCGGCGTCAAGATCCGCCCCGGCATGGAAGTCTATAAGGCTACGGTGGCCGACCATACCGGACAGTTTGACGTTGTCTTTTTCAACCGCCGCTTCGCCGCCCAAGCCCTCAAAATGGGCGAGGAATACCTCTTCTACGGAAAAATGACGGGACATATGCGCCTGGAGATGGTTAATCCGCATTATCAGCCGCCCGTCCCCTGTATTCTGCCCGTCTATCCCACCACCGCAGGACTGCCCCAATCGGCCATCCGCACCGCCATGCGCCATGCGCTCGACGGGGTGAGTGACGCCGGCGAGGTTATGGATGCCGGCCTGCGCCGCACCTACGGGCTCTGCTCCCGCGCCTATGCTTTACAGAATATTCACCGCCCCGCCTCCTTCGAAGCCCTTGAACAAGCCCGAAAACGGCTGGGCTTTGAAGAATTGCTCATTTTTTCCTTGGCCATGGCAGGGCTCAAACAACGGGAGAAAACCCGCACCCAAATACAGTTGCGACAGGTGGATATGACTCCCTTTTACCAAGCCCTTGGCTTCCCGTTAACCGAAGCGCAAAAACGGGTCATCGCCGAAAGTTTGCAGGATTATTCCGCAGGCTTCACCCAAAACCGCCTCATCCAAGGCGACGTCGGCAGCGGCAAGACAGCCGTCGCCGCCGCCCTGATCTATTATACCGTCCAAAACGGCTATCAAACCGCGCTCATGGCGCCTACCGAGGTGTTAGCCACCCAGCATTTTGAAACCCTCTCAAAACTATTACATCCCCTTGGTGTGCGATGTGCCCTGCTGACCGGTTCCACCCCGCAACGAGAGAGAAAACCCCTGCTTGCCGCATTGGAGCAGGGTGAGATCGACCTGCTGATCGGCACCCACGCCCTGATTACCGATCGGGTACAGTTTTCCCGTCTGGGTTTGGTGGTGGCCGATGAGCAACACCGTTTTGGTGTCGCCCAACGGGAAGCCCTCACAAAAAAGGGGGAACGCCCCCATGTCATTGTTATGTCTGCCACTCCCATTCCCCGCACCTTGGCCATGATTTTATACGCCGATCTGGACGTATCACAGATTGATGAACTCCCCCTCGGCCGCAAACCCATACAGACCTTTGCCGTCGGCGAGAATATGCGCCAACGCCTCTACGCCTTTGTCAAAAAACAAGTACAACAAGGCCGACAGGCCTATGTCATCTGCGCCCGTGCCGAGGAGGACGAGCAGAGTGAACTGGTCAGCGTACGGGAACTGTGCGAACAGTTGCGCAGCGGCTATCTAAGTGGCTTGCGTGTCGACTATATCTATGGAAAAATGGGCGCCAAGAAAAAGGAGGCTGTCATGCAGTCCTTCTATCGGGGACAGCTCGACGTGCTGGTGTCCACCACCGTGGTCGAAGTCGGGGTCAATGTCCCCAACGCCACCGTGATGGTTATTGAAAATGCCGAACGGTTCGGCCTGTCGCAGTTGCACCAACTTCGTGGCCGCATCGGCCGAGGCAGTCAGCAAAGCACCTGCATTTTGGTGTCCGATTCGGACAGCGAACGGCTCAAAATCATGGCCCAAACCAACGACGGCTTTGAAATCAGCCGCCACGACCTCAAATTGCGAGGTCCCGGCGAATTCTTCGGCACACGCCAAAGCGGCTTGGTGCGCTTCCGCATTGCCGACCTCATGGACGATATGGACACCCTGATCGCCGCCCGTGACGCCGCCGCCGAAATTCTATCGACCGATCAAGGACTGACCGCTCCCCATCACCGCGCTCTGCGTCACGCCGTCATCGAAGTCCTCCATAAACACGACCAAACGATATGAAAAATCCGCTCATTCGAGCGGATTTTTCGCATACTCCTTAATAAACATCATCCAACGGGATTCCCATTCCAATATAATATTTTTTATAGATTGATACATCCAGACAGCATAGCGTATAGGGATCATTGCCTGCATCTAGAATATCACCAAAACGGGCGGTTAAATAAGGGGCAAGATTCGGTTCAATGACATCCGGTATATCATACATCCGATCGGTAATCGTACTGTATATGCCGCATTTGTAGGTATAGCCATCGCCCGTCCCGTACCAGTCCTTTATTTGCTCAACCCGATGATCCAGCAAATCGATTCTCACATCAGTTGTAGAAATTGGATAAATATTACTTACCGTATAATAGGTTTGCTCTGCCGGAACCTCGTAGATCTTTTCCCAAAGCCCGTCAAAGGTACCTCGCCAGACCGAACGGGAAAAGGCGACATAAAAAACGGGATCGGATCCCCATGCCTTTATTATATCATCTTCCACATCGGCAATTTTGGTAAATTCCCCTGACCGATCGGTAAGATACAAGGCTGTCCTTTCTTTGTTACAAGCTAATATACCATAGGTAGATCCGGCCAACCCAAACCATTGCGTTTTATCAAGTTCGGGTAATTCCTCCTCCACCTTAAAATCGCGGTAGGCCCAGAAGTCTTTTTCGGTTTTTAGATATTCTTCATATCCTATTTCATAGCAATCAGGCAACACCACCACCGGCTCTGTCTCTTCTTCCGAAGGCAGTGCCGGCGCAGAAGACGGCTCTGGATTTACATGACAGGCCGCAACCGCCACCAGCAAGATCAACACCACCAACAAGAAAAATACCTTACGAATTTGTTTCATAACGACCCCCTTTGTTTTTATTATACCGATGAATATATTTCCCTGTCAACTGCTTTTATAATAAAATCCGCTCATTCGAGCGGATTTTCTGCTATCAGATTCAGTTTTTGTGTGCGTGTCAATTTTTTGATGGCCGCTTCCCGTTTCAGGGCAGCGCTCTTATTTTCTACTTCCTCCCGATACACCAATGTGAGCGGATGGCGGGAGCGAGTGTATTTGGCACCCTTGCCGCTTTGATGCACGGCCAGCCGCCGCTCCACGTTATCGGTAGAGCCCGTATACAACGTATCATCCCCGCAACGCAGGATATAGACAAAATAACTCATCGACACCGCTCCATAAAGGCACGGGTAGCCGCCTTGCACCGTTCGGGTTCCATCAAAAAGGACTGTCCGTGCCCCGCTCCCTCAACCACAATGAATTCTTTGTCACTTGTGCAGGCATCAAAGGAACGTCGGGTCATTTCAAACGGCACGTATTCGTCGGCCGTCCCATGGAAAAACAGTATAGGATATTTCGATTCTTTGAGTGCCCGCTCAGTCGACCATTCGGTCTGCGAAAAATCGCCCAGCCACCGACACCACCAGTTCATCAGATCGCAAATGGGCCAATCGGGCATCCCCATCTTGTGGCGAATCACCTTAGCGATAATCTCACGGGGCGAGGTAAAGCCGCAATCGGCCATAATGCCCGCCACCTTGGGCATTTCCTGATTGGATGCCATCATCACCGTAGCGGCCCCCATCGAAATGCCGCACAGGAAAATCCGTCCCCTTACACGGGGTGCAATATGCTCCACCCATAAAGCCGCGTCCTTGCGTTCATGAATGCCGTAGGTTATGTATTTGCCCTCGCTCTTACCATGGGCGCGCTGATCGACAAAAAGAACGTTATATCCTTCATCCAGGTAAAAGGTACCGCCAACGGAAAAATCACCAAAGGGGGTAGAATGAAACCCGTGAAAACAAATGACGGTATCCTCGCACCCGCGGTCGAAGTAGGCGGCATGGAGTTTAAGTCCGTCATGCGAAGTGATATACAGGTCTTCCCACGGACCGGCTTTCAGCCGTGCCACCGCCGGATCAATGATGCTCCGCCACGGCGCAACGGGATCTACCCCCGTGTTGTTCTGATGCAGTTTTGCCGGTTTGCGATTGTGGGCCATCCCAAAAGCAATATAACCGGGCACCAGCAGTCCGCCCGCCAACAACACAACACCGATTCCGACATATAACCAGACCATACCATCACTCCTTTTCTTTATTGTACTCCCTTTTTTTGAAAAAGTCAAAGAAAATGCCCATGGGCAGGATATGCCCATGGGCTATATGCGAAAGATTTTACTGCATATTCGATTCGTACTTCGAGATCATCTTCTTGACCATCTGACCGCCTACCGAACCTGCCTGCTTGGAAGTAAGGTCGCCGTTATAGCCCTGCTTGAGGGTAACGCCCACCTCACTGGCACATTCGTTCTTAAAACGATTCATAGCCTCTTTCTGCTTTGCGTCCATGCTGAAATTCACCTCCCTTTGGTATGGTTTCGTCATTATTTTAAGACAAAACCAAGAAAAAACACAAAGGAATTAATGGAAATTTCATTGATATTCTGCCGTTTCCCCCATATAATAAGAGGTATAAGGAGGGAAAATTGCATGAAATGCTGCATTTTTGGGGCGGCAAGTCCCTTAATTGATCAAAAATACATCGAAAAAACGGAAGATTTGGGGCGTTTTTTGGCAAAAAACGGGCATAGTTTGGTCTTTGGCGCAGGTGCAAACGGTCTGATGGGCGCCGCCGCCCGCGGCTTTTCCGAGGAAAACGAGTCCATTATCGGCGTCATTCCCCGCTTTTTCCAAGAAGAAAATATCGAAGAAACTTACCAAAACTGTACCGAAATTTTGTATACCGAAACCATGCAGGAACGCAAATTTACCATGGAGGAATTGGCCGACTGCTTTATCATTGTACCGGGCGGCATCGGCACCTTTGAGGAATTTTTTGAGGTGCTCACCTTAAAGCAACTCGGTCGCCACAACAAACCCATTATCATTTACAACATCGATAATTACTATGAGCATCTGGAAGAGATGATGGCGCAGTCAATGGCAGACCATTTTATTAACGAGAATTGCCACGCATTATATGAAATCACGGAGGATCCGGATAGGCTGTTAGCCTATCTGGAAAACCCCCATCAACCCAAACTTTCTGTGCATCAGTTAAAGGACGGTTAATATGGATCTTCATACCTATCACAAACTGATCACCCTGATTCGGCGGCTGCTGGATGTAGACAAGCCCGTTGTGCCGGTGATCGAAGCACCCTCCAACAAGCCCGACTTTCGTCCGTCGCCCGTGCGCCAACCCTTTCCTGCGGCCACGCCGGAGAGTTGCGGCATCCCCTCTTCACATATCGAAAACTTTTTACATGACCTGGATGCTGACCGCACGCTGGATATGCACGGGGTGAGCATTTACCGTCATGGCCGGCGCCTTGTCGATGCCCCGTTCGGCGCGTATGACCGCGGAGTGTGGCACATCACCTATTCCGAGTGTAAATCCATTACCGCGCTGGCGATTGGAATGTTGGTAGATGAGGGTAAACTGGACATCAAAGAGCGTCTGATCGACATTTTTGAGCGTACAGGGCTATCCAAACTCACCCACGCCAACATCACCGTAGAAGACCTGCTAACCATGCGGTCGGGCGTGGCCATGAACGAGTCGGCAGCGGTGACTGAGTCAGAATGGGTCAAATGTTTTTTTGAATCTGCGGTAAAAAACCCCGGCACGACCTTTCACTACAATAGCATCAACACCTATATCCTGTCGGCCATTGTGACCCGGCGCACAGGGCAGGCTCTGGTCGAGTATCTGCGCACCCGTCTGTTTACCCCGCTTGGCATTGAAAACTACTATTGGGAAGCCTCACCTGAGGGCATCACCAAGGCGGGGTGGGGGCTTTATCTCCTACCCGAAGATCTGGCCAAGATCGGACAGTTGGTACTCAATCACGGGGCATGGAAAGGGCATCAGCTGGTGAGCGCTGAGTGGGTAGAGCAGATGATCACCAAGCAGACCGAAACGCCCGCCCAGACCGGCAATTTCAACTATGGATATCAAACTTGGGTAGGACGGCAAAACGATTCTTTCCTCTTTAACGGTATGTTCGGGCAAAATGTGATCGGCTATCCCGAAACGGGGATCCTAATTGTATCCAATGCCGGCAACAACGAACTGTTTCAACAAAGCCGATTTTACGAGCTGGTGGAAGATTATTTTTCCCGTCCGTTCGGAGCGCCCTTGTCCGAAGACCTTTCGGCGCAAGAATCGTTACGGCGCGCCTGCGATATGCTGGGGCGGCGCTCGGCCTTTTTGGAGCAACCCTCGCCCAGCCGTTGGCGACGGCTGTTCCATCCCATTTCCACCCGCCGCGAACAGGAGCAGTTACGAGATCGCATTGCCGAACTGAGCGGGCGGAAATTCGTTTTGCCCAAAGACAAACAATCGTCCTTAGGATTGATGCCCGCCTTTATGCAGGCGGTGCAAAACTGCTATGGCAGCGGATTGTGCGCCATTGCCTTTCACGAACAGGAGGGGGAACTCTGGTGCGATTTTACCGAGCGACAACACACCCATTCCTTTGCCATTGGTTTTGATCTGCCCGCCTATACGGTGCTCGACTTCGGGCAGGAACGCCATTGCGTAGGAGTAACGGGAGCTTTCTCCCAAAATGAGGATAACATTCCTGTACTCAAGGTGCGGGTGTCTTTTCTGGAATCGTCGCACGCCCGCCAGATCAAATTCTTCTTTGAGGAAGACGGGCTTCGCTTGAAGATGGACGAAATGCCGGGGGTTGGGTGCTTACAACTGGCGGTATCCAACGCTACCGAGGGTGACAACCCCTCCCGCCTGTTACAGACGGTAGTCAAGAGCAAGAGCAGCGACGTGATTGCCTATCTGCTACGCCGCGCTTTTCAGCCTGAAATCTTTTTACCTGAAGAATAAAGAAAGAACGCAGAGAATTCTGCGTTCTTTTTTACCCTTTTACCTGCTTACTCATGGCCTGTGCCACCAGCGTTACCCCTAAACAAAACCCCTCATAAAACCCCTGTTCTCCATACTCCAGCAGATACTCATCCGCATTACCGATATATCTGGATAATTGCTCTTTTCCCTGTTCATCCAATCTCTTTTCCAACGCTTCTAAATTACGCCCCATCAACCGTTCCAATTCCTGCATCCTTTCATTTTTCAGGCCGGAATTGTTCATGGGCCGAAGATTTCCATACCACAACTGATGAATGTAATCCACTAACATCTCCTCCTTTTTTACAGGATATCACAAAAGAGATGTCGTCTTCCGGAAACGCACCTTAAAAGATGCGCTGGTTTTTCATAAGACAGATTTTCATAGTGAAGTACGGCCTACGGCCGCGTGAAGTAGTTGTTAACCGTGAAGTATTGGCTGGCGCCAATGTGAAGTAAAAAGGACTTGATTCATTGAATCAAGTCCTTTTTGTTATTTCTGATTGTAAGTGATGATGACCTTGCGGAAAGGCTCCTCACCAACCGAACGGGTGGTGACAAACGCATGTCCCTGCAGGGTGGCATG
>JAZNSU010000171.1:0-1590 GCA_045591385.1 Eubacteriales bacterium | reverse complement strand
GATCGAACCAACCGTTTGATACTGATTGACGGCATCGGGCGATTCCCGCCTAAGGGTGAAGGTAAAGGCATCGATATCCAACCAGATGCGGCCCTGCAAGTCCTTTTGCACCGTTACGGTGGCGGCAGGAGAAACGGGAGCGGGAGTATAGACATTGATCAGATGGGCAACTCCCAAGCGGTTTTCAACAACGGTGCCGCTCAGTCCGACCGAACGGTTGGTGTCCAGTTCAAAGCCGTTTTTGACGCCCTCGCTCACGGTATAGGAGATATCCTCGGGGATGCCGGTGAGCATATAGGTTTGGCCGTGGGCAATATCAAAGATGATCCGGCCTTCGGAATCGGTGGTCACCGATGCGGTCGTATGGTCGGGATGGGTGAGGGTAACCGAATGTCCTGCATAGGCGGTACCCTGGGCATCGGTCAGACTTACGGTGATGGGGAAGGTAATATTGTCGGTGTTGTAGTGGCTGCCATAGGGATGTTCCACCGTTTTGGTGACCGACAGACCGCTGGTGTCTTTGAGTTTATTGACTACATCCACATCGGCCATATGCTGGTTCTGAATGGTGCCGACAGCGGTCATAGTCGAAGCGGGAGTACCGTCGACGGTAATCGAGAGAGGTTCATAATGGGTCGAATCCTGCTCGGTGATTTCAAAGGTGGTCCCGACAGGAAGGCCGGGAATCCAGACCGTTTGATTGGGAGCCAAGGGAAGAGTCATTGTGCCGTCGGGCGCCACGGCCGCATTTTGTGTGGTGCCGTGGATGCTGTCCAGTGCCGCTATTATATAGTCATAAGAAGGGGCAAGAGTCTGACCGGCCGGAGGGGTTAGTTTTACGGTAAAGGTAAACGTTTCGTTGCTGACCACACCGGGCGCCATCGTCTTGGAAAGTTTAAGACCGGTGGCGGGGGTGATGGTGGTCAGGCCGTTGTTGCCCAACTTAACAGTTGCCTTGGGGACACCGTTTTCCAGTGTAATGAAGGGTTTGTGCGAGAAGATGATGGAATCGGTGGCGTTTTGGGGCTCTTTGTCAACAATAGCGGTAGGATAAATGATACGGTAGACGGTACCTTGTTTGATGTACCATTGACCGTTTTCATACTTGCGCATATCCTGACCCAGCGAGATGCCTGAGATGGCATCGTAGTGTACGATGGGGGTGGACACGCCCTCTTTGAAGGAGTAGCGGATATGGTAATAGAGGTCGGGTGTTTGGGTGTTAAAGACGTGATTGCGGTCGGTGACCGGCTGATAATCGTTGCCGTTTTTGATATAGATGGGGGTATCTTCGGTATAGAAGTACCGCTCGTTCATGCTGTTGGGATAGAACTCGGAGAAGGCGGCAATATGGTTTTCGTGATTGTCGGGGTCCGTTTTGTCGAAGTAGTTGGTCCAGAGCCGATATCTACCGTCGGCATCTTTGTGGGAGGCATCTAAGAGTTGTTCTACATTCAGCTCGTTGATGACATCGGTATCGACGCCTACTTCATAGAGCAGACGAACGGGAGCGATGTTGGCCTCATTTTCGATGGTAAGGCCGGTCACGGTGGAGTCGGCAATCGAGGTGCCGCTCAGATCGACCTTATA
>JAZNSU010000170.1:0-2121 GCA_045591385.1 Eubacteriales bacterium | reverse complement strand
GACAGCCATTATGGGTGCGATCGGATTTGTGTTGATGTTCTTGGAGTTCGGGATTCCGATCATGCCCTCTTTTATCAAATTTGATTTTTCGGAATTACCGGCATTGGTTGCCTCGTTTTCCTATGGTCCGCTTTACGGTGTGGCGGTATGCTTTCTGAAAAATGCCTTACATTTGTTGGCGACCAGCACGGCAGGTGTGGGAGAACTGGCCAACTTCCTGATGAGCATCTTCTTTGTGGTGCCGGCGGGCTGGATTTATCGGATGCATAAAAATCGTAAGTCGGCACTGATAGGTTCTTTGGTTGGCGCAGTGGCGATGGGTGTCGCCTGTGTGTTGATCAATTATTTTTTGATATACCCGATCTATTATAAGGTGATGATTCCGGAGACGGTCATTCTGTCGTTCTATCAAGCCATTTTACCGAGTGTGGACAGCATTTGGAAGTCGCTTTTGATCTTTAATTTGCCTTTTACGACGGTGAAAGGATTGGTAGATGCCTTGATTTGTTTCCTTATTTATAAAAAACTCAGTCCGATTCTCAAAAAAACTTGACAGGAAGCGACAGATCTCGTATACTGGTATAGGAATTGAATATGGTTATCAAGAGTGGCGGAGGGACTGGCCCTGTGAAGCCCGACAACCTGCTGATACGGCAAGGTGTTAAATCCTGCGGACGATCGTCCGATAGATAAGATTTTACAAGCGCTCTTGGTAACAGGAGCGCTTTTTTAAGGAGAAAAAGGAATGAGAAACTATTTATTTACATCCGAATCGGTGACTGAAGGTCATCCCGATAAAATATGCGACCGCATCTCGGACAGCGTACTGGATGCGATGCTTGCGCAAGATCCGATGTCCCGCGTGGCTTGCGAGACGGCCATTACGACGGGACAGGTGTTGGTGATGGGGGAGATCACCTCCTCGGCGCAGGTGGACATTCCCGCCTTGGTGCGTCATGCCATTACCGAGATCGGTTACACCTCCAGCGAGTACGGCTTTGATGCGGCGACCTGCGGCATCTTGACGGCACTGGATAAGCAGTCGCCCGATATTGCGCTGGGTGTTGATAAGTCGTTGGAAGCCAAAGAGTCCAACAGTTACGATATTGGCGCGGGGGATCAGGGCATGATGTTTGGTTATGCCTGCAATGAGACACCCGAACTGATGCCGATGCCGATTTCCTATGCGCATAAGTTGGCCAAGCGATTGACCGATGTGCGCAAATCGGGAGTATTGCCCTATCTGCGTCCCGACGGCAAGACGCAGGTGTCGGTGCGTTATGAAGATGGGCATCCGGTTGCGATCGACACGATTGTAGTATCCTCGCAGCACGCGGCTGATGTGGATCTGTCGGAGATTCGGGAGTCGGTCATTGAAGAAGTGATCAAACCGATTCTGCCTGAAAAGATGATTGCGGATGCTCGCATTTTGGTCAATCCGACCGGACGGTTTGTGATTGGCGGACCGTGCGGCGACTCGGGTTTGACGGGACGCAAGATCATTGTGGACACCTATGGCGGCATGGGTCGTCACGGCGGCGGTGCTTTCTCGGGCAAGGATGCGACCAAGGTCGACCGTTCCTCGGCCTATGCGGCGCGCCGTGTGGCCAAGACCATTGTCAAGGCAGGTCTGGCGGAGCGTTGCGAGGTGCAGTTGGCGTATGCTATTGGTGTAGCACAGCCGGTTTCGGTGCTGGTAGACACTTTCGGGACGGGCAAGGTGGATGAAGAGCGCTTGACCAAGGCAGTCAAGGCTTGCTTTGATCTACGACCGGCGGCTATTATTGAAGAGTTGAAATTGCGTTCGCCGATTTTTACGCCGATGTCTTCTTACGGGCACATGGGACGTGAGGATCTGGGTGTGATGTGGGAAGACACATCGAAGGCGCAGGAACTTTTAGAAATATTGAAATAAACATTTCACCCCTTTTCCGCATAGGATAAAAGGGGTGAAAACTTATGGATCAGATTGGAATCATTATACTTTCATTATTTGCTGCACTTGGGATTGCCTATTTGATTATGCAGATTCGGGAATGGATGCTTTGGGGATCGGCGCAGTCGGTGTGTCGTGTGATATTGGAGTTGAAGCCCGAAGAGAATGATGTATTACTGCCCTTT
>JAZNSU010000169.1:0-20404 GCA_045591385.1 Eubacteriales bacterium | reverse complement strand
ACTTGACAGAGCCGCTCTTTGATTTGAGCAGGCCCGAGATAGTCTGAAGTATGGTGGTCTTGCCTGCGCCGTTTGCGCCTATGAGAGTGATGATCTCGCCCTCGTTTACTTCAAAGCTTACGCCCTTGATAGCGTGAATATTGCCGTAATAGACATTGATATCATTAACTTCAAGCATTGCCACAGCCGTCAATCCTCCTTCTTCTTACCAAGGTAGGCCTCAATGACCTGGGGGTTAGCCTGAATTTCGGCAGGAGTACCCTTGGCGATTATCTTACCGTAGTTGAGCACCGCAATACCCTCGCAGATACCCATTACCAAATTCATATCGTGCTCAATGAGCAGAATGGCAATTTTAAAGGTGTCACGGATCTTGCGGATATTATCCATTAGTTCTGCCGTTTCGGAGGGGTTCATGCCGGCGGCAGGCTCATCCAATAAGAGCAGGCAGGGGTTGGAGGCCAGAGCACGGACAATCTCCAAACGGCGCTGTGCACCGTAGGGCAGGCTTCCGGCCTGATGATCGGCCAGATCTTCCATGTGAAAAATGGAAAGCAGTTCCAATGCCCGCTGCTTGGCAATCTTTTCACTTCTCCAGAAAGAGGGCAGGCGCAAAATGGAAGCGCCCAATGAAGTCTTCTGCTCGCGGTAAAGTCCAACCAATACGTTATCCAGTACCGACAGTTTATCAAACAGACGGATGTTCTGGAAGGTACGGGCAATGCCCGCCTGGTTGACCTGAATGGTCGAGTAGTTGTTGATGTTCACATGGTTCAGAAGAATGGTGCCGCGGGTCGGCTGATAGACCTTGGTCAGCAGATTGAAAATGGTCGTCTTGCCGGCACCGTTGGGACCAATCAGTCCCGCAATTTCGGTCGGGCCGATGGCAATGTTAAAGTCGTCTACCGCTCGTAAGCCCCCGAAATCAATACCCAGATGATGGGTTTCCAGGACGGGCTGGCGATCGGCGTCGTCGGGAGTGAGAAGCGGAGCGTTCTTATCGACACGGATCAGTTTACTCATGGTCAGCACCCTCCTTCTTGTTTTTCTTAAATAAATCTTTTACCCAAGCAATGATGCGTTTGCCGCCCTTGGACTGGGTCAGAAGCATCATGCCAATCAGCAGGATGGCGTAAATGAGCATTCTCGCCTCGCCCAGCCCGCGCAGCAACGGGGTCTCGGGCAGAATGGTAAGAATGATAGCGGCAATAATCGAACCGCGGATATTGCCCATGCCGCCCAGCACCACAAAGACCAGAATATTGATCGAGGTGTTAAAGTTGAACTTCGAGGGGGCAACCGAAGCATAGTTCATCGCGTATAGCGTACCGGCCATACCGGTGAGGGCAGCCGAAATGGTAAAGGCAATGAGTTTGAACTTGGTGGCTGACAATCCGATGCTCTCGGCGGCAATGCGGTTGTCACGAATGGCCATGATGGCACGGCCGTGCTTGGAGCGGATGAGATTGAGAACCACAACCAAGGTAAAGAGAATAAGCACAAAACCAATGGCAAAGGTGGATGCCTTGGTATTGCCGGTCACGCCCATCGGACCATTGAGAATATCTTTTGTGCCCTCGGGCAACAGATCCTGCCCAAAGGAGAAATGCCAGCCGGCATCCGATACACCCAGATATACGTTGTTAATAATGTTCTTAATGATTTCACCGAAAGCCAGCGTAACAATAGCCAGATAGTCGCCGCGCAGACGCAAAACGGGAATACCGATCAACAGCCCAAAGATGCCGGACATAATACCGCCGCAAAGCATGGCCAGCACCAGTTGTACGACCGGCTGACCAATACCGGAGAAGGCTTGGAAGAAGACAACGCCGGCAAAAGCGCCAATACTCATAAATCCGGCATGACCCAGCGACAACTCACCCGAAATGCCAACCACAAGGTTGAGCGCCACGGCCGCCACGACATAGGCACAGATCGGAACCAACTGTCCCGACAGGGCGCGGGTAAGATTGCCGGTAGATTGCAACAGTTGAAATACAACAAAGAGGACGACGACCAGCGCGTAGGTGATGGTGTCCTGTAATGTAGTTTTCTTCATCTTCAAAGTTTTCATCTGGCACACCTTACACTTTCTCGCGCTGAACTTTGCCCAACAGTCCTGCGGGCTTAACCAGCAGAATAATGATCAGCACAGCAAATACAATAGCATCGGACAACTGAGTGGAGATATAGGCTTGTGAAAGTTTCTCAATCACACCCAGCAAAATACCGCCCAAGAAGGCGCCGGGAATGGAGCCGATACCGCCGAATACGGCCGCCGTAAAGGCCTTGATGCCGGGCATCGAGCCGGTGGTCGGAGTCAGTACCGGATAGGTCGAGCACAGCAACACGCCGGCTACCGCCGCCAGGGCAGAACCGATGGCAAAGGTGGCGGTGATGGTGCGGTTGACGTTGATACCCATCAACTGCGCCGCGCCTTTATCCTCGCTCACGGCACGCATCGCCTTGCCCAACTTGGTTTTCTGGGTCAAAACGGTTAGTCCGATCATGATGATAATACAGGCCGAAACGGTTACAATCGTTTCGCTGGCAATAGTCATTTCCCCGATCTGAATGGTCAGCCAGTCGAAGTTGACCAAGGACGAGAACATTTTGGGGGTAGACGAAAAGGCCAGCATGGCACCGTTCTGCAGGAAATAGGATACACCGATCGCAGTAATCAGTACCGCAAGGGAGGCTGCCTGACGAAGCGGACGGTAGGCTAACCGCTCAATGAGCACGCCAAGCAAGGTGCAGATGAGCATAGCCAGAATGATAGCAACTCCACCGGGCAGGCCAAACTGAACCGCGGCAAAATAAGCCATGTAACCGCCGATCATGATGACATCGCCGTGGGCGAAGTTGAGCATTTTTGCAATGCCGTAGACCATGGTATAGCCCAGCGCAATAATGGCGTATACGCTGCCTAAGCTGATACCGTTGATCAGGTTGGTGAGAAAGGTCATAATGATGGAATCCTCCTTGATTTTCAATACCAAAGAACAGGAAAAACTTCCTCTTCTTCAGCATCAAAAAAGACACCATGGAGGAATGTCGAAAACCGACATTCCTCCCGGTAATATCTTATGAATTTAATCCTTACTGAACAGAAGTGTACACGCCGTCCTTGATGATAACAGCCATCGGGCTCTTGGACACTTCGCCGGTAGCACCCCAAGTCATGCCCTGACCGGTCAAACCGTTGAAGGTCATAGAGGTGAACTGCTCAATCATCTTCGCGCACAGATCTTCGGTGGTGATGTTAGCCGGATCAATCTTAGCGGCTACGCAAGCCTCATAGATAGCCCAGATGCAGTCGTAAGCATCGGCAGCGAACTGGTTGGGAACATCGCCGTACTTCTCCTGATAAGCTTTAACGAAAGCAACCGTCTTGTCATCGGTGGCATCGGCAGAGAAAGGAGTGAGCAGGTAAGCGCCTTCAGCCAGAGCGGTGTTGAAGTTCTTAACACCCAGCAGACCGTCCATGCCGTCTACGCCGAAGTACTTGACCGCATAACCCATGGTGTCAGCCTGAGTCATGATCAGAGAGATCGGAGTGTAATAGATGGGAAGGAAGAGCATGTCGGCGCCGGCAGCCTTAGCCGCAGTCAGCTGAGCCGAGAAGTCGGTAGCCGAATCGGCAGTAAAGGTACCGGTGTAAACCACATTCAGCCCCTTAGCAGCAGCTTCGGATTTGAACTTCTCATAGATGCCGGTCGAGTAAGCATCGTCGTTCTGGTAGATCACGGCGATCTTCTCGGAGAGTTTGTTATCAGCAATGTACTGAGCCGAAGCCGAACCTTGGTTAGGGTCAGAGAAGCACATCTGATAAACGTTGGTGTGTCCCTCGATAACTTTCGGGGAAGAAGCAGACGGGGTCAGAACGAAGATGCCGTCAGCAGCCGCTTCGGCAGAAACGGCAGCGGCAGGAGTCGAAGTAACCGAGCCGACCAGAATCTGCATGCCCCAGTCCATCAAAGTGCCGTAAGCGTTAACAGAAGTCTCAGCAACGTGAGCATCATCCTGGAAGTTCATTTCGAACTGGATGCCGCCCTTGGCGTTGACTTCGGCAACGGCCATTTCCATGGCATTCTTAACAGCCTGACCGTAGATGGCAGCGTCGCCGGTAATCGGGCCGATACCGCCAATCTTGAGAGTGCCCTTGTTGCCGTCGGCAGAGCCGCCGCAACCAACAACCGTCAGAAGCATCAAAGCAGCAAGGATGAGTGCGAGTAACTTTTTCATCTTGGTTTTCCTCCAAATATAAAATTTAAGAATGATTATACAATAGTTGCGCCAAAATGTCAATAAATAAAGAGAAAAAAGGCGTAAATTTTTTAAATTTCCGCATAAATATTCGCTTTTTTATGCATAATCCGTATTTTATTCGAAATTAGAAAGAATTGGGGCTTGTCAAATCGTGTCGAAAATAGTATTCTATATGTAGCAATTATAAAAAGGAGATATTACTATGTGGAAAAAAGTTATGGCCGTATTGCTGTGTGTGATGTTGGTGGCTTCACTGGCGGCTTGCGGCGGCAAGAATGAAGATGAGTCCTCGTCCGAGCAGAGCAGCGAACCGCTCGTGATTCATTATCCTGTCAATCGCCTGACCGGCGTAGAGGGCTTGAGCGATGCCGCGGTAGGCAAACGCCCCATCGCCGTCATGATCAACAATATCAAAGCGGCACTGCCCCAGTACGGCATTGCACAGGCCGATATTCTGTTTGAAACGCTGGTCGAGGGTGGAATCACCCGAATGATGGCCATTTACGGCGATTATACCAAGATGCCCGATATTTGCACCGTTCGCAGCGCCCGTTTTTATTATCCGATTACCGCCCTTTCTTTCGATGCTGTTTATGTGCATTGGGGCGAAGAAACTACTTATGCTACTAATACTATTGCCCGCTTGGGTGTGGATCGTCTTTCGGGTGCCGCAAACCCCGGCAACATCTTCGGTCGTGACCAAGCCCGTTTGAGTGCAGGCTATGCGCTGGAGCATACCGGCTATCTCAAGGGTGCTATGGTGCCCGACGTGTTAGCCGATCTGGGTTACCGTACCGACTTGAAGGCCGATCACAAAGACACGGTGTTTACCTTTGCTCCCGAAGAGGAATCGGTAATGCCTACGAAGGGACTTAGTGATAAATTTACCTTGAATTTCTCCAAGTCCTATTACAGCACCTTTACCTATGACACCGCTACCGCCACCTATCTGAAACAACATTCGGGCTCGCCCCATATGGATGGCAAGACCGATACCCAACTGGCCTTTACCAATGTCTTGGTGTTTGAAACGAGCATCGAATCCATCGACGGGAAATTGATGGATGTGGATGTTGTTGGTTCGGGCAATGGATGGTGGTTCTCCAACGGCGGCTATCAGCAGATCAAATGGAGCAAAGCCGACGAGTATGCTCCCTTTAGATTGACCGATATGGACGGTAATGAATTGACAATCAATGCCGGCAAGAGTTATATCGGCATGATCCGTCCCGATTGTACGGCCATCACCGAAAAAGTAGTGGAGCCGGAAACTTCCGTAACCGACTAAACGAATCAGTCCTCGGAGCAATCCGAGGACTTTACTTATATATGAAGAAAAAATTTTGCATTTCCTATTGACAAGCCATACAATCCCGATTAAACTATTAAAGTAGATGTATAGTGTCATCTTTACCGGTTTTCGAAGCATGACTTTTGATATATTTTTATTTTTTATGTTCCCTATAGGGGTAGTAGATATATATAAAAATAGAGAAAGTGTTTGTATTTGGACATCGGTGGACCGACGGAAGCATCCGTACGGTCTTTTTTATTTATATTATGAAAGAGGGTAAGAACTATGGAGTGGTTGTATGCCGCAGCCGGCCTGGTTCTTGGCATCATCGCAGGAGCTCTGATCGGTATTCTCTACCGGAAAAAGATCGGAGAAGCAAAGATCGGTTCGGCCGAAGCCGAAGCCAAGCGCCTGATCAACGATGCTATGAAATCAGCCGACGCCAAAAGAAAAGAAATTTTACTGGAAGCCAAAGACGAAATTCTGAGAAATCGTACCGACGCCGAGAAAGAGATTAAGGAGCGCCGCGCCGATATTCAGAGACAGGAAAACCGTCTGCAGCAAAAAGAAGAACAGTTCGACCGTCGCCACGCGGCGTTCGAGCAGAAGGAACTCCAGCTGGAAGCCAAAACGAAAAAGGTAGAAGCGCTGGAAGCCGAAGCGGCCGAACTTAAAAAAGGCCAAATCGCTATGCTCGAAAAAATTTCGGGCTTTACGGCTGATCAGGCCAAGGCCAAACTGCTTGAGGAACTGAGCAGCGAGATCACCCATGAATCGGCTCTGATTATTAAGGAAAACGAAGAACGTGTCCGTGAAAACTCCGAAAAAACGGCAAGGGAGATCATTTCTCAGGCCATTCAACGTTGTGCCGCCGATCAGGTCAGCGAAGCCACCGTTTCGGTCGTATCGTTGCCGAATGACGAAATGAAGGGTCGCATCATCGGCCGCGAGGGTCGTAACATCCGTTCGATCGAAACGCTCACCGGCGTCGATCTGATTATTGACGATACCCCCGAAGCCATCACCATTTCCAGTTTCGACCCCGTGCGGCGTGAAATCGCCCGCCTGTCGCTGGAACGCCTGATCTCCGATGGTCGTATCCATCCCGCCCGCATCGAGGAGATCGTGGAGAAGACCCGCAAGGAAGTGGAGCAGATTATCAAGAAGGAGGGCGAACGCGCCGCCTTCGAAACGGGCATCCACAACCTGCACCCCGAACTGGTCAAGATCTTGGGTCGTTTGCGGTACCGTACCAGTTACGGTCAGAACGTGCTCAATCATTCCTTGGAAGTGGCACAGATCGCCGGTGCTATGGCCGCCGAACTGGGCGCCGATGTGGCGCTGGCCAAGCGTGCCGGCCTGTTGCATGACCTGGGCAAGGCGCTCGACCATGAGATCGACGGCAGCCATGTCGAGATCGGTGTCGAGTACGCCCGCAAGTATCGCGAGAATAATGATGTCATTCATGCCATTCACGCCCACCACGGCGATGTCGAGTGTAAAACCATCGTGGCCTGTTTGGTACAAGCCGCCGATGCCGTGTCGGCCGCCCGTCCGGGTGCCCGCAGGGAAAATCTGGAAGCGTATATTAAACGTCTGCAGAAACTTGAGGAGATCGCCAATTCCTTTAACGGCGTAGAACGTTCCTTCGCCATTCAGGCAGGACGTGAGATCCGTGTCATGGTCAAGCCCGAAGCCATCAGCGATGATCAGATCACCGTTGTGGCTCGTGACATTGTAAAGAAGATCGAACAGGAGATGGAATATCCCGGTCAGATCAAGGTCAATGTCGTAAGAGAAAGCCGCGCCATCGACTACGCAAAATAAATGAAAAGGTAGACACGAAAGTGTCTACCTTTTTTATTGTAAATAGGAATTCAACCGCGGATCGCTTGGCGTCAGTACTACCGTGTTGGCGGTGATGTTCCACTCGGTTAGTCCCTGCTCGGCATCTAACACCGTGTGTGCCGCCTGCACCGATTTCTGCATCAGATCAATCGGATCGTTGATCGCCAGAAAATCAATGGCTCCGTCTGCTAAAGCATCAAAAGCGGCAGGATGGGTCGAGCACATGCCCAGCAACGCAGAGGTCTTGGTGCTGTTCATGGCCTCACTCCATAGGGCGGCATCCTTGCCCGCATATACAATGGCTTTAGCCGACGTTACCTCTTGTAATTGTGTGGTGGCATCGGTAGCCGCCATCGGCTCACGGGGCGTGTAGGACGATTGCTCAAGAGCCATATCTGCTTTGACAAAACTTAAGAATTCCACCTGAGCATCGGCATCCCCAAACAGAGAAACAAATCCGCTTCCCACCTTCTTGTCTGATAGACTGTCGGTGATATGGGCGGTAACAGCCTTGGATAAGGCGCCGTCAGCAAAGGCCACGTTGGCCTTGATGCGACGGGCTACGGAGCCCGATTCGTCGGCCGCCTGTCCGTCTAGACGTTTACCGGCGGCAATCACGGCGATGCCCGCCTCGCTCCATTTTTTAACCAACCCCTCCTCGGCGCCGTCGCATTGGTATACGATGATGGCCTGCGCCTGATATTGTAACTGTTCAATGTCCCATACCTGCTCATCCGTCATCGGACTGTCAGCCGCAGGCTCGGAAATTACAGCCGTGTATCCAAACTCCTGCGCCTTCTCGGTAAAAGCCGATCGCAACAAGGTGTGGTCTTCTCCGTCGCGAGGTAAACACAGGAGCATCGTCGGCGGAGCCTCTTCTATGGAACGATTCTCGGACGATGGCGCCGAGGAACGAATACTGGCACACCCGTAGATCAATCCAACCACCAGCACCAGAGTAACCAAATACGCAACGATCTTCTTCATAAAAAAGCCCCTTTCCTGTTTTGTAACTAATTGTAACCATTTTGTAACTAATTACAGTATACAGGAAAGGGGTTCATTTGTCAATCAGAATTCTTGGTCATCTTCCTCGTCTTCGGGGGTAATGGTGACCGAAAGTTCCTCGATGCGCCGTCCGTCGAGTTTTTCCACAGTGAGGGTAAGGTTTTTATAGGAGAAGGATGCGCCGACTTCGGGATTGCCTTCGAGCCTGTCCATAGCCCAACCGCCCACGGTGGCGTTGTCCTCGTCATAGTCCCGATCGTCCACCTCAACCTCGTCAAAGAAGTCATAGATGCGCATATCGCCGTCTACGATCGCCGTTTCGTCCGAGAGCAGGGTAAATTCTTCTTCGATCTCATCGCTTTCGTCCCAGATCTCGCCCACCAACTGTTCCAAAATATCTTCCATGGTTAATATACCGTCGGTGCCGCCGTATTCGTCGTTGACAACCACCATGTGGCACTTGTTGCGGCGCATAACATCCAGCGCATCGGGCAGTTCCATGGTTTTGTGAACGTAGTTGACCGGCATCAGCAGGCTGCGGATATCTACCCGCTCTTGGTCGATCAGCGCTTTGTAGAAGTGATTGAGATGCAAAATGCCGATGATGTTGTCGGGGGTTTGCTCATATACGGGAATACGGGAGTAGATGGAATTTTCAATTACGGTCAGCATCTCGGCGTACTCGTCGTCTATGTCAATGGCGGTCATGTCCACACGTGGGGTCATGATCTCAAAGGCTTGCACCTCACCCCAATCCAGGGCGCTTTGCAGCAGATCGCCTGTGTCCTCATCAATGATGCTTTCATCCTCGGCTGTGTCGATCAGGCTTTCCAGTTCTTCCTCGGTTACTGTCGGGGTGTCGGGGATCCGATTTTTATACAGGCGGGCCAGAAGTGCGTTCAGTTGATTGATCAGCCACACAAACGGATAAAAGATCCAAGTGATCAGACGCAGAGGGCGGGCGGTAAAGGAGCACACCGCTTCGGGAATACGGCGGGCTAGCATCTTGGGTGTGATCTCCCCGAAGATCAGTACCAGAACGGTCATAACCACCGAAGAAACCCAGGTGTATTTCTCTCCCCATAAGGTGACTACCAGCACCGTAGCAATGGAGGTGCCGGCAATGTTGGCCAGATTGTTGCCCAGCAGAATGGCAACCAAGGTATCCTCAAAATGCTCAGCAACATAGAGGGCGATACGATGCTTTTTCCTGCCCGACTCCTCGGCACGGGTACGCAACCGCAGGGGGTTGATCTGGGTGTAGGCAATCTCCGATAACGAGAAGAAGGTAGAGCAGAGAATGAGTAAGGGCAAAGCCAACCAGGAAATTAAATGGGGCATCAGCAAGCACCCCCTTCGGCAACCTTGTCGTCTTCGTCGTAGATCTCGCCGACCAGTTCTTCCAGAATATCCTCTATGGTAATGATACCGATAACCTTATCCTGCTCGTCCCGCACAAAGGCCATGTGGGTGCGGGCGGCCGATAGCCGCCCCAGCAGGTCATCCACCGCCTCATCGGCGCGTACCGACCGACCGTGGGTGAGCGCCCGCCGCAGTTTGTTGGGCCGCCCCGACTCCAAATGCACCTTGATGTAAGCCCGCGCGCTGACAAAACCGATGGGACGGCTGTTCCTGTCGATCACAGGGAAGCGGGAAAAGGTGGTCGATTTAATGGTATCCAGAATTTGTTGCTGTGTCATTTCGGTCGAAAGGGTCAGGCAGTCCGACCACGGGGTCATGATCTGCGCCGCCGTGGTGCGGGACAGGTCGATGGCGCTCTGTAACAGTTCACCCGTGTCCTCGTCTACGGCATCCTCTTCCACGATGGTATCAATGATGCTCTCCAGTTCTTCCTCGGTCACTGTCGGCGTATGTTCTTCCTTAAACGGCTTGATCAGGAGTCGGGACAGCGCATTGAGAACAAAAATAAGCGGGGTAAAGAGTTTGGTTAATAAAATCATCGGGCCGGCCATGGCATAGGCCAGCGACTCGCTTACCATCAAGGCCGTCGCCTTAGGCAGGGATTCACCAAACAAAAAAACAACAACCGTCGTAACCACCGTCATCCATTCAACCGCGCCGTCCCCGAATACGTTAGCGGCAAACAGGGTGGCGAGGGTGGCTAAGGCGATGTTTACGATGTTGTTGAGGATGAGCAGCGCCGTCAGTACCCGATCAAAGTTGACAAGAACCTTGTTCAGGCGGCGCGCCTTTTTATCCCCATCTTCAGCCAATGCGGCAATGCGCACCGGACTCACCGAGGCAAAAGCCGTCTCGGTGGCGCTGAACATGGCACTTAATACTAAACAGACAAGAATCAGAAGCAGATAGGTTATACTGCCTTCTTCCATGAGGAAAAACCAACTCCTTTTTCATAGAAACCTTTAATTATTCTATATTATAACGGACTTTTTACTCAAAAGCAAGGCAATTTACTCCCGTTTTTGAGCGTTTTTCTCTCGTTTTCGTCCGTTTTTGCATGTTTTTACAAGGCAAATCCTATCATTTTACCCTCATTCTATCTCTTTTGGCGCATACAGACCAAAAGCAAATTGTCGATTTTGGTCGCTCGTATATTGACGAAACGGTAAAATTTCGTTATACTGGAAATGTACGGATTGTACTGCAAAGGAGTTATAGAGAATGACAGTATTTGATGTATTGACAATGTTAGGGGCCATGTGCCTGTTTTTATTCGGTATGCAGGTCATGGGCGATGCGCTGGAGCGCCGCGCCGGCAGCGGCTTGCGTTCCATTCTGGCGAAATTGACCACCGGCCGCGTTGCGGGTTTGGTCACGGGCTTAGGGGTAACCTCGGTCATTCAGTCTTCGGCCGCCACGACCGTTATGGTGGTGGGTTTTGTTAACTCGGGGCTGATGACCCTTAAGCAGGCCATCAATGTGATCATGGGCGCCAATATCGGCACCACCGTCACGGCATGGATCTTGTCGCTGAGCGGCATACAGAGTGATAACTTCTTTGTGCAGTTACTCAAACCCTCGTCTTTCGTGCCCATTCTGGCTTTGTTCGGCATTGCCATGTATATGTTCTCCAAGAAGAGCACCCGCAAGGAAACGGGTACCATCCTTTTGGGCTTTGCGGTGATGATGTTCGGCATGAACACCATGACCGATATGTCCTCAAAACTGGCTGAGGATCCCATGGTGCTCGGTGCGCTCGAGTCGATGTTCTCTCTCTTTGCCAACCCCATTATCGGCGTTATCGTCGGGGCGTTGATTACGGCGGCTATTCAGTCCTCGTCGGCTTCGGTGGGTATGTTGCAGATGCTTTCGGCCACCGGTGCGGTATCTTACGGGGCGGCCATTCCCATGATCATGGGGCAGAACATCGGTACTTGCATTACCGCCATGATCTCGTCGGTGGGCACCAACAAAAATGCCAAGCGTGCCGCCATGGTGCATTTGTCTTTTAATATAATCGGAACGGTGGTCTGGTTGGCGGTCTTTATGTTGCTCCGCTGGCTGGTGTCGCCTGCCATTCTTTCGGCTTCGGCCGACGGGGTCGGCATTGCCATCTGCCATTCGATATTTAATATTCTTTGTACGGTTCTGATGCTTCCTCTCTCGGGCTTGTTGGAGAAGCTGGTGGTTAAACTGGTGCCGGGCGATGTCAGCGAGAAGACGGTCAAGATCGACGAGCGTTTGCTCACCACGCCCCCCTTGGCGCTGGGCCGTTGCCTTGAACTGGCCATTGAGATGGCCGAGGAATCGAGCCTGACCCTGCATGAATCCTTGGGGATGATCCACGAGTTTAATCAGGAAAAAATGGAAGAAATTCGCCATCATGAAAAACGAACTGATCAATACGAAGATGAACTGGGCAGTTACTTGGTCAAACTCAGCGCCTGCCAGTTGACCGAGAAAGACAGTTCCGAAGCAGCCAAACTGTTGCGCTTGATCGGTGACTTTGAGAGAATTGCCGACCATGCGGTGAACATCAGCCAGTCCTCCGAAGAAATGAAGAGTCGGACGATGACCCTGTCGGGCAAGGCCAAAGAGGAACTGGGCGTAATGATCGCGGCGGTCAATGAGATTGAGGAATTGTCGATGAAAGCCTTTGTCGAAAACGATCTGGACACCGCCTATGCCGTTGAACCGCTTGAACAGGTAATCAATCGGTTAAAGACCCAGTTGCGCGCCCGTCATATTGAACGGTTGCAGCAGGGCGATTGTTCGATTGAGGCGGGTTTTGTTTGGTCGGATCTAATCACCGATCTGGAGCGAGTGGCCGACCATTGTTCCAACATCGCCGGTTGCGTGATTGACATGGCGCATAACGATATGAACCTGCACGAATCGCTCCGAGCCACGCGGCACGACGATCCCCATTATCAGGAACTGTTCCAGACCTATCAAACCAAATATTCGGTATAAAAAGAAATCCCTCGATGATCTCTCATCGAGGGATATTTTTATTTGCATTTAGCGTTGTACGCGGCCCGAACCGTCACCGCCGGCCAGTTTCTCAACCTCGGAGAGGGATACACGGTTGAAGTCGCCCTCGATCGAGTGTTTGAGCGCCGAAGCGGCTACGGCAAAGTTGATAGTGGCCTGAGAATCACGGCCATCGAGCATGGCGTAGATCAGTCCGGCACCGAAGGAATCGCCGCCGCCGACACGGTCAACAATATGCAGGTCGTAGCTACGGGAGAAGAAGTAATCGTTCCCGTCGTAGAGCATGGCGGCCCATTTATTATCGTTGGCCGAAATGGATGTACGCAGGGTGATGGCTACCGCCTTAAAACCGAAGGTATCGGCCAACTGCTTGGCTACACTCTTGTAACCCTCGTGGTTGAGTTTACCGCCATAGATGTCGGTATCCTCAGCCTCGATGCCGAAAACGTCTTTGGCATCTTCTTCGTTGGCGATGCAAACATCAATGTATTGGCACAGCTCGGTCATGGTTGCTCTGGCCTGCTCGCGGGTCCACAGTTTGCCGCGGTAATTCAGATCGCAGGAAACGGTAATGCCCTTGGCCTTGGCGGCCTTGCAGGCTTCCAGACACAGGTCGGCCACATTCTGTCCCAAAGCAGGGGTGATGCCGGTGAAGTGGAACCAATCGGCACCCTCGAAAATGGCATCCCAGTCAAAATCGCCGCTCACGGCTTCGGCAATGGCCGAATGGGCACGGTCGTATACGCAGACCGAACCGCGCTGAGAGGCGCCCTTTTCCAGATAATAAATACCCACACGGTCGCCGCCGCGGGTGATCTTGGAGGTGTCGACGCCGAAATAGCGCAGGGAGTTTACGGCCGACTGGCCGATGGCGTGTTTCGGGAGTTTGGTAACATAGCAGGAATCCAGCCCGTAATTGGCTAAGGAAACGGCCACATTGGCCTCGCCGCCGCCGAACGTAGCCTGCATCTGATCGTTCTGGAAGAAACGGTAATAGCCGTTAGGAGCCAGACGAAGCATGATCTCGCCGAAAGTCACTACTCTTTTCATGGTTATGCCTCCATTTTTTCTAAAGATTCTTTAACAAAGAAGCTGCCGCCGATGGCTGCAATCTTGTCAAAGGCTAAAAATTCATCAATGTTGCTGCGATCGACACCGCCGGTCGGAATAAATTTAACCTGCGGGAAAGGAGCAGCCAACGCCTTGAGAGCCTTCAACCCACCGTAGACGTTGGCGGGGAAGAACTTCAAAGTGGTCAGTCCCAGTTCCAGCGCCTGCATGATCTCGGTAGGAGTCACGCAACCGGGGTAGTAGGGAATATGATTCTCACGGCAAACCTCGGCCACACCGACCGACAGACCGGGAGATACGATAAAGGTAGCGCCGGCGGCCAGAGCGGCCTTGCACTGCTCGGCATTAATGACGGTGCCGGCACCGATTTCCATGTCGGGATGGTTTTTCACAGCCAGCGCGATCGCCTCAGCCGCACAAGCGGTGCGGAAGGTGATCTCGGCGGTATGAATGTCATTATTCTTCAGAGCGTTCATGATTTTGTCGGTTTCACCAAGGTCTTTGATGACAACAACAGGGATGAATTTTTCCATTACAATCTCTCCTTATTTTGTTCCGGTGAAGGTGTAGGACAGATCAACGACCGTGCCGCTGGCCACGTTGGCCTTGCGGCGGGACGTCTTAACACGCTTCATCAACTCTTCATAGTATACCTCATGATCGAAGGGTAAGTCAACCGGTTTTCCCAAGAAAGAGGACAAAAGCATACAGTTTCATGTTATTTGCCTATTACACTCCTGAATAGGCGGAAAATCCGCCGTCAATAGCAATGGTTACGCCGGTGACAAAGCCCGACTTGGTTTCGTCCAGTAAAAATTCAACGGTACCCAGCAACTCATCCGCTTCACCGAAGCGGCCCATGGGCGTAGCGGCTAATATCTTGTCGGTACGAGGGGTGGGTGTTCCATCGGTATTAAAAAGCAGGGAACGATTCTGGTTAGTGACAAAGAAACCGGGGGCAATCGCATTCACACGGATGCCCGACTTGGCAAAATGCACGGCCAGCCACTGGGTAAAGTTGGTCACCGCCGCTTTAGCCGAGGAATAGGCGGGGATCTTGGTCAGGGGACGAAAGGCGTTCATAGAAGAAACATTGAGCACGCAACAACCCTTACGGCCCGGCATATCAGCCATGAACACCTGGCTGGGCAGTAACACGCCTTTCATATTTAAATCGAAGACAAAATCAAATCCGTTGGAATCCATATTGAAAAAAGTCTTGGTATCATTGTCTATCTCATCGCCTGATGTGTATGCCTCACGGTCGGTAGTGGCGCGGGGATTGTTGCCGCCGGCGCCGTTAATGAGAATGTCGCACTTGCCCAGATCCTTCACAATCTGCTCATGCGCCGCTTCCAGACTTTCGCGTTCGAGCACCGAGCAGGGATATGCCTTGGCTATGCCGCCGTTCTTGACGATCTCGTCGGCCACTGCATTGACAGCATCGGCATTGATGTCCAACAATGCGACCTTAGCGCCCATGGCGGCAAAGTGCTTGGCGAAGGCGGAACAGAGAATGCCGCCGGCGCCGGTGATAACCAAAACTTTGTTCATGAATTTACTCCTCTATCATCTTTTTGGATGTGGTATAACTGATGCGACGACACAGTTCCACCGCCGGAGCCGGATCAAACTCATTGGCCTCTACATATTCGCCAATGCGGTTGCACAGGATGCGACGGAAATAATCGTGGCGGGCATACGACAGGAAGGAACGGGAGTCGGTCAGCATGCCGGGGAAGGTCGAAAGCAGACCCTGCTCGGACATGATGTCCAACTGCTTAATGATGCCGCGCTTATGATCGGCGAACCACCAAGCGGCGCCCAGGATCACCCCGCGGAAACAACCGCAGACGGTGGCATAGGCATCGCAAGCGCCCTCGTTAAGCGAATAGACGATGGTGCGGGGCAGAGCATCTTCTTTCTGCAAAAGGGTGAGCATAGCCGACAGATCCTTTACCGACGGGGCATCGCCCACGCTGTCGCCGCCGCAGTCAAGACCGAGGGTAGCGAAGAGCGTCGGGTTGAGGTCACGGTGAGAGGCCAGATGCCACTGCATGACCATGTCCTTCTCTTTATACAGTTTGCCCCAATACAGGTAGATATTCCCCACAAAGCCCAAATAATCCGCATGGGAAACGGTTTGACCCGCCAGCAGAGCTTTCAGGGTGGCATCGGCCTTTTCGTCAGAGTCGACATGGTCGGGGAAATCGACGATGCCGATATCGGTAATGCGGCAGCCGTGCTTATCGAAATGGTTGAGCTGAGTAGCAAGGGCAGATTTCAAAGCGGCAAGAGCGTCCATCTTCACACCGGCTACCTCACCCAGATGGTTCATATATTCGCGCCAGCCGGGCAGGTCGATACGCAGAGCCTTGTCGCCACGATACGAGGGCAGAACCTTTACATCAAAGGACGCGTCTTCGGCCAGTAATTTATGATAGGCCAGATCGTCGGCAATATCGTCGGTAGTGCAAATGATCTCCACACCTGCCTGTTTGATGAGTTTGCGGGGGGAAAGATTGTTATCCTTAATGTAGCGGTTGGCCTGCTCCCAGATGGCCTCGGCGTTGGCGAGGGTGAGAGGGAGATCTATGCCGAAATAGAGGGACAGTTCCATAGAGGCCCAAGCATAGAGCGGGCTACCGGCGGCCAGTTCTACCGCCGTCATGAAATTCATAAATTTCTCTTTCCATGTTGTGGTTTTGCCGGTGATGCCCTCTTCGGGAATGCCGAACAGTCGCATCAGGCGCCACTTATAATGGTCGCCCCCCAGCCACATTTGGCCGAGATTGTCAAAGGGCACGTCTTCATAGATGTCCTTTGCGGTCAAATGACAATGATAGTCTACGATCGGCAGATCCTTAACAGCCGTATACAGTTTTTCGGCTGTGGGATTGCAAAGCAAATAATTTTTGGTCATAATAATCACCTCTACCCTTTATTATAAAGTATAATCTTTGCAAAGTAAATGCAATTCTTTTCATGAGATATTGCAAATCGTATCATTTTATGGTATTTTATAGGGGGTGATAACTTTGGAACGCTATTTTCATCATGATGATACCGATTTTTTCTGCTCCTATACCTATACCGAAACGCCCGATCGGCATCATTACGCCGTGCACACGCATGAAACGCATGAGTTGTATTATTTCCTGTCGGGGTGTGGGGTATATCGAATTGAGAGTAGTGAATATCCCATGCGGCCGGGGGACATTCTTATTATGCGCCGAGCCGAGTCTCATTATTTTGATATTGACACTTCCGTTCCCTATAAACGGTTTACCATCAATTTCTCCGAGTCGATTTTTGACGGAATTGATCCCAACGGGCGATTGATGCGCCCTTATTACGAGAGGGAATTGGGCAAGGGAAATTTATATCGGAAAAGCGATTTTACCGACGATACCGCCGTCCGCTTGATTGCCCGTATGCTAAACCCCGAACAGGATATTCGCTCCGAGGTTCTTTCCTGTTTGCCCGCTTTGCTTAGCGAGATTGCACGGGTGTGGCGCAAGCGCTCCCAAAATGAGCCGCAGGAAGCCCCTTTGTCATATCGCATCATTTCTTTTGTCAACGATCATTTGACCGACGATCTATCCTTGGACGGGATCGCTCATCGGTTTTATATCAGTAAGCCGCAGTTGTGCCGCATTTTCAAGGCGGCGACCGGCTCGACCGTCTGGGAGTATGTTACCATTAAGCGGCTGATCCGCGCCCGTGAAATCATCGGGGCGGGCACCTCGCCTACCGAGGCGGCGGGTGTTTGCGGGTTTAACGATTATTCGGCTTTTTACCGAGCCTATCGCCGTCAGTTTGGTCATTCCCCCCGAGAAAGATAAAAGCACTTGGATTATTCCAAGTGCTTTTTGTTTGATAGGAGTTCGGAGAGGAGGGTGGAGCCTAAGATCAGGACGGCACCCAGCCAGCCCCATAGGCTCATCGGCTCCTGCAAAAACAGGGCGGAGAGCAGGATGGCGACCACGGGGTCTATGTAACTGAAAATGGCTACCGTTTGGGCGGGCAGGGCGTGTACCGAGCCGAAATACAGGGCGTAGGCCACGCCCGTATGAATGACGCCTACTGCAATCAGTAAGATCCAGCCAACCATGCCTAAAGACACCGCCGCATAGTTTTCGGTAAGTACGGTATAGGGCAACAGAACCAAAGCGGCCGCCGCCAATTGGATAACAGTACAGTCCATCGCGCCGATGGGCTTCATTTTTTTGTTCAGCAATACGACTGTGGCATAAAAGGCGGCCGCACCCAATCCAAAGAGGATGCCCGGCAGGCGGGTCATGTCCAAGCCGCCCTCAAATACGCCTGAGACAAAGACCATACCCAGCACCGCCACAAGGGCGCAGACGATCTTGATGGGGCGCAGACGTTCTCTGAGCACCAACGGTGAGAGAAAGACGACGAACACCGGCGCTAAATAATAGCAAAGGGTCGCCGTGGCCACCGTTGTATAACGGTAGGATTCGAACAGGAGCATCCAGTTGATGCCGATGCACCCGCCCGAAATGAGTAATAACCACAGATTGCTTTTGATGGCCGCCTTGTCCAATTTCTTGCCCAGCAGGAGGATCAGCGCCAGCAAAAAGGCGGCGCCGATCAACCCACGGGCCACGGCCAGCCCTGATGAGGGCAGGTCGATGAATTTACGAAAGATGCCGATGGTGCCGAATATCGTCATGGCACCTATGACCGATAACCGATGTTTCATGCCTTGGGATGTTCGGTATAGCGGGTGGCATTTTCCTGTACCGCTTTGGCGATAAATTCGTCAAGGGGCATGGCGCCGAGGTTTTCACCGCTTCTGGCACGCACCGTAACGGTGCCCTCCTGCTCTTCACGCTCGCCGACAACCAGCATGTAGGGCGTCTTTTGCATCTGGGCTTCACGGATCTTAAAGCCGATCTTTTCAAAACGGGTGTCGGCCTCAGAACGCAAACCGGCGGCGAGTAGGGCGGCGTTGACCTTTTCGGCATACTCGTTCTGGGCTGTACCAACAGTCAGCACCTTCATCTGTACGGGAGAGAGCCACAGCGGGAACGCGCCGGCAAAATGCTCGGTGAGAATACCGATGAAACGCTCAATCGAGCCAAATACCACACGGTGGATCATGACGGGACGGTGTTTCTCGCCGTCGGCGCCGGTGTATTCCAGTTCAAACCGCTCGGGCAACTGGAAGTCGAGCTGAATGGTGCCGCACTGCCAAGTGCGCCCTAAGGCATCGGACAGATGGAAGTCGAGTTTCGGGCCGTAGAAAGCGCCGTCGCCTTCGTTGATGATGTAATCCTTGCCGATCTCTTCAATGGCGGCTTTGAGGGAGTTGGTGGCCTTTTCCCAGTCTTCCAGTTCGCCCATGTGATCTTCGGGCATGGTGGACAGTTCGATCTGATAGGGGAAGCCGAACAGGGAATAAACCTCGTCCATCAACTTCACCACATTCTTAACCTCGTCCTTGATCTGGTCGGGGGTCATGAAGATGTGAGCATCGTCCTGGGTAAAGCAACGCACACGCATCAGGCCATGGAGTGCACCCGATAGTTCGTGACGGTGCACCAACCCTAACTCGCCCATACGCAAGGGAAGTTCACGGTAGGAGTGCATATTCTGCTTGTAAACGAGCATACCGCCGGGGCAGTTCATGGGTTTTACGGCGAAATCGACATCGTCAATAACGGTGGTATACATATTATCTTTATAGTGATACCAATGCCCCGAACGCTCCCACAGGCTGCGGTTGAGCATCATGGGGGAGGAAATTTCCTGATAGCCGGCACGAGTATGGATCTCACGCCAGTAATCAATCAGTTTGTTTTTGAGGATCATACCCTTAGGCATAAAGAAGGGGAAACCGGGACCCTCATCCATCATGACGTACAAGCCCAGTTCCTTGCCGAGTTTGCGGTGGTCACGCTTCTTGGCCTCTTCGATGCGGGTGAGATACTCTTCCAGCTCGGTCTTCTTGGGGAAGGCGATACCGTAGATACGGGAGAGCATCTTGTTCTTCTCATCGCCGCGCCAGTAAGCGCCCGTACAGGAGGTCAGTTTAATGGCCTTAATGGGGGCGGTGTTCATCAGGTGCGGACCGGCGCACAGGTCGGTAAAGTCGCCCTGCTTATAGAAGCTGATGGCCTCGCCCTTGGCGGCGTGTTCTTCCATCAGTTCGATCTTGTAGGGCTGATCGGCCATGAGGGTGCGAGCCTCGTCGGCCGGCAGTTCAAAGCGGGACAGTTCCAAGCCGCCCTTCGCCAACTTCACCATTTCCGCCTCGATCTGCTCTAACTGTTCGGGGGTGAAGGGGGCGGGCACGTCGAAGTCATAGTAGAACCCATTGTCGATGGCGGGGCCGATGGCAAATTTGGCCTCGGGGAACAGGTGCATGACCGCCTGCGCCAGCAGGTGAGAGGCGGTGTGCCAGAAGGTCTTTTTACCGGCCTCGTCCTCAAAGGTGACGATCTCGACGGCGGCATCTTCATTCAG
>JAZNSU010000168.1:0-5665 GCA_045591385.1 Eubacteriales bacterium | reverse complement strand
ACTCATGCTCTTAGGATACGGACTCAAGCAATTCAATATGGCCACCAAGGATCAGTTCAATGCCATCAATCGGCTGATCTTCAAGATCTTCTTACCCATTCTTCTCTTCTATAATATATATAAGACCGACATCGGCTCGATCCTTGACGGAAAACTGATTGCCTTCACCGTGATCGCCGTGCTGATCATCTTTGCCGTCGGGTACGGGCTTGTCTTTTTGTTTACCAAGGATAATGCCAAGCGCGGTGTGATGTTGCAGGGTTTTTTCCGTTCTAATTTTGCCATTCTCGGCATCCCGCTGGTCAACTACATCTGCGGGGAAAATGCGGGTGGGCTTTCGGCTCTCATGGTCGCCATCATTGTTCCCCTGTTCAACATCTTAGCCGTTATTACGCTGGAGCGGTTTCGGGACGGTAAGATACAGATCGGCAAACTGCTTAAAGGCATTGTTACCAACCCCTTGGTCATCAGCTGCGCTGTCGGCGCTATCTTCCTGTTGTTGGATATCAAACTGCCCTCGCTGATCGAAACCACCGTCAGCGATGCCGCCTCCATCGCCTCGCCTTTGGCAATCGTGGTGCTGGGCGCCAGTTTTAATTTCTCCACTATCAAAACCAACATCAAGGAATTGATCATTACCGTGGCTACCCGCCTGCTGATCGTGCCCGCGCTGGCCATCACCGCCGCCGTACTGCTCGGTTTTCGGGGCGAGGCGTTGGTCTGCCTAATGGTCGCTTTCGGCGCCCCCACCGCCGTTTCTTCTTTTTCCATGGCCCAGCAGATGGGCGGAGATGAAGAACTGGCCGCCCAGATTGTCGTCTTTTCCTCGGCGCTCTGCCTGTTCACCCTGTTCGGCTGGATCTTCCTGCTCAGTTCTTTGCAACTCTTCTAAAAAATAAGAACCCGTCAACTGACGGGTTCTTTTGTTTTGCGCAAAATTAAAATAATAGGACAAATGAGCAAGCCGCACACCGCGTTTCCTATCGCATGGATAACATCAAAGGGCAATCCCGCCGCAATCCACGCCAACGTCTGCTGTCCGTTTAGTCCAAACAGAAGTGCCTGCGCCGGTGCATACAACACTCCGAATAACAGGCCGTGCAAGCCACACACCGCTACATAGACGATTGGTGCCAACCATTTAGGCATGGTTTTGGGCAATAACATCGTCACGCCCCACAGCACCGTCCACACATACAGATAGGGAATCCACCACAGCGAAAACCCTGCATACAGTCCGCTGAGCAGCACATACACGTACAGCGGATAAAGCGCCTTTTGCTGATACACGACCGTGGCGGCAATAATAAACACGCCAATCAGGTGGATATTCGGCAGGGCTTCCATGGCGATATCGGAAGCGAACATCAGTGCTCCCAGCACGCCGAATACGGCAATCTCCCGTACCGTCGGCCTCATGCTTGCGCCTTGAACATATAGGTTTCGCCGGCCTTGATCTCGGTCGTGTCTACACCACTCATAGCGTATTCGCCGTTGACATAGAAGGCCCAGTACAGCCCATCTCTGTCAAAATCGACCTCGATACCTGCCACTTTGTGCACATATAAGCCATACTGTCCCATCTCGCCCTCAATCAGGCCAAGCTCGGATAACGCTTCGCCCACCACCGTTTTATCGGTATAAATCTCATAGGCTGTTTCCTTGCCGTCGGGATCGACCACCGTAAAAGAAAATACGGTGTTACCCTCTCCCTTAATCATAGCCTCCGTTGAGGGCTCGCTCGGCAAGGCCGACGAATGAGTGTCACTGCAACCGGTAAGCGCTATGGCCGCACATAGCATCACAACAAGAAGCAGCGACAGAATGTTTTTACTTTCTGTCTGTTTCATACGGTTTTCTCCTTGTATTTATATTCCCTCTCGGTCGGCGCTCGCAACCACACAGAGGCAATCAAACGGCGGATATTTCGACTCGGTGCATCTTCGTTCGCCTTCTCGGTTTCCCAATGGCCTGTCCCGGATTGCGGCATCCGGCCAGAACGAAAACATCTCGCACCTCACGGCGACGGGCTCGTGCAGGATTCTCACCTGCTTCCCCTCCGCTTGACTTTTACGATATTATTCGCCGATGATCAGTTCCTTGGCATAAGGCAACTGCTCAATGGCGGCGCATAGATCATGCCACTCGGTTAACTTGTGATTTTTGCGGGCATGATACATATTGATCAAATTTTCATAATTCATCGTCACGGTACGCATCTGGTTATAGGACGAGGGCAAGAACTGGATCATATCCACCCACAGCGCCTTGTCCTTGGTTTCATTATAGCGCACACGCAGATCTTCCAAGTAAGCGATCACCCCGTCGAACTGCTTGCGGGTCTCTTCGGTCATACGCTCGCAGGAAAAATCCTCCGCCGTAAAGGGGGCGGCATGAATCTTGTGCATGGTCGAGGTCGAGTTAGCCACCGTGCCTACCTTATAGGTATCAAACTCCTTCCACCAATACATCGGCGCCGTGATATCCATGCAAACCAGCACCTGACGCAGGTATTTGCGGTGATCCGAGCCGGCGTTACGAAGCCGTTTGGCCAGATCCAAATCGTTCGGGCCGAGCACAAAATGGCCCTGCTCATCATAAAAACTATCCGAGCGCGCCCAACTGTTAAGGGGATTGCGTGCGCCGCGCATGGCATTTTCAAAATTCATGACGGCAATGCGTTCTGTTTTAAGCATACGATCCACTCCTTTGCTTCTATTGTATCATAAATTTTTCTTTTTTCAATACATAGCATAAAACTTTACCAATTCGTCCATAATGAAGACGGAGGTAAACGTATATGAGTAGATTTTCTTCAAGCACCGATGAAAAGAAACGGGCGCGCGATCGGCTGATCTTCGGTCTGTCCTGTGTCTTCTGCCTGTTGCTGGTGGTGTTGTCCGTCTATTTCTCGGTACAGCACTTCAACGAGAAACAGGCCGAGGACATTGCTCAGATCCAGAGCGAGCAAAAATCCGAAGTGCCCATTGTCAACCAGCCCTCACAGTCCTCGTCTCAAACCGAGTCTGAGCCCGAACCCGAACCTGAGCCCGAGCCCCAGCCCGAACCGGTCATCTATATGACTCCGTTGGCCGGTGCCTTGGGCGAAGGATACTCGGCGGACGCGCTGGTCTTCTCCGAAACGATGGACGATTGGCGTACCCATGCCGGTATTGACTTCTTAGCCAATGTCGGCGATGTTGTATGCGCGATCGGCAGCGGAATGGTGACTGACTTTTACTATGACGAACTGACCGGTCACACCATGGAGATTACCCATCCTGACGGGTGCATCTCGGTCTATTGCGGATTGAACGAAGTGATCTTTGCCGAAACCGGACAAACCGTTAAGGCGGGCGATGCCATCGGCACCGTTGGTGACGACCTACCCTTTGAGTCGGCCGACGATCCCCATTTGCATCTGGAGGTCATCAAGGACGGCCGCCGCATCGACCCCCTCTCGATTATCGGCTGAAAAATAAAAGCAACAGTGCAATATCTGTTGCTTTTGTTGGTTTTACAACATACAACAACCAAAATTTAGGATATACTGTCCTCAGAAAATAAGAGGAGGATGTTCTTATGACCATCACCAAAACCATTCAATATATCGGCGTGAACGATCACAAAGTGGATCTGTTCGAAGGACAATATATCGTACCCAACGGCATGGCCTATAATTCCTATGCCATTCTCGACGATAAGATCGCCATTATGGATACCGTGGATGCCAATTTCACCCACGAGTGGCTCGACAATATCCAGCACACGCTGGGCGGACGCACCCCCGACTATCTGATCATCCAGCACATGGAGCCCGATCACTCGGCCAATATCGTCAATTTCCTTAAGGCTTATCCCAACACCACCATCGTGTCCTCGGCCAAGGCCTTTGCCATGATGAAACAGTTCTTCGGTACCGAGTTTACCGAGAACCGCTTGGTTGTCGGCGAGGGCGATACCCTCGATCTGGGCTATCATAAGCTCACCTTTGTGACGGCACCCATGGTGCATTGGCCGGAAGTCATCGTCACCTACGATGCTACCGATAAGGTCCTCTTCTCGGCCGACGGTTTCGGCAAATTCGGTGCGCTGGATGTCGAAGAAGACTGGGCGTGCGAAGCCCGCCGCCATTATATCGGCATCGTCGGCAAGTACGGCGCACAGGTGCAGGGATTGCTGAAAAAGGCCGCCGGTCTGGATATCGAGATCATCTGCCCCCTGCACGGTCCCGTTCTCAAGGAAAACCTCGGCTATTATTTAGATAAATATAATACTTGGTCGAGCTACCAGCCCGAAGACGAGAGCATCGTCATTGCCTACACCTCGCTCTACGGCAACACCAAAAAGGCGGACATGCAGTTGGCCGAAAAACTCAAGGCCAACGGTTGTCCCAAGGTTGTGGTCAACGATCTGGCTCGGTGCGACATGGCCGAGGCGGTGGAAGATGCCTTCCGTTATAATAAATTGGTGCTGGCGACTACCACCTACAATGCCGACATTTTCCCCTTTATGCGCTCCTTTATCAAACATCTGACCGAGCGCAATTTCCAGAACCGCACCGTGGCCTTTATTGAGAACGGCTCGTGGGCACCCATGGCCGCCAAAGTCATGAGCGGCATGCTGGAAAAGAGCAAGAACATCACCTATGCCGATACCACCGTGCGTATCCTCTCAGCGCTCAACAAGGAGAGCGAAGCGCAACTGGAGGCGCTGGCGGGCGAACTGTGCAAGGACTATCTGGCACAGCAGGACGCTACCGCCAATAAGAATGACCTGTCTGCCCTGTTTAATATCGGCTACGGTCTGTATGTAGTGACTTCCAACGACGGCAAAAAAGATAACGGCCTGATCGTCAATACCGTCACGCAGGTCACCAGCGTTCCCAATCGCATTGCCGTTACCATCAATAAGGAAAACTATTCCCACCACGTAATTAAGCAAACGGGTAAAATGAACCTCAACTGCCTGTCCACCGATGCCCCCTTTAAAGTCTTTGAGGTATTCGGGTTCCAGAGCGGGCGCAACGTGGATAAGTTTGCCGATTGCACTCCGCTGAGAAGCGACAACGGGCTGGTCTTCCTGCCCCGCCACATCAATGCCTTTATGTCCTTGAAGGTGGAACAGTACATCGATCTGGATACCCACGGGATGTTCATCTGCTCGATCACCGAATCGAGAGTTCTGTCCGATCGAGAGACCATGTCCTACGCCTACTATCATGCCAACGTTAAGCCCAAGCCCGAAACCGAGGGCAAGAAAGGCTACGTCTGCAAGATCTGCGGTTTCGTCCATGAGGGCGACACCCTGCCCGATGATTTCATCTGCCCGCTGTGCAAACACGGCGCCGTTGATTTTGAAGAAATACAATAAATAAAGGAGATAGATTATGAAATACGTATGCGATGTTTGCGGTTATGAGTACGATGAGGCGGCCGAAGGCGTGAAGTTCGCCGACCTGCCCGACGATTACGAGTGCCCCCTGTGCGGCGTCGGCAAAGACCAGTTCTCCCCCGCCGAATAATTGTTCCCAATGGGAACACTTCACATGGGCGCAAGCCCATACTTCACGGTTGAAAACCACTTCACCCGGCCGCACGGCCGTACTTCACGCAAAAGCAGCAAGCATTTTTCCTTGCTGCTTTTCTTATTTCTCAGGTAGATT
>JAZNSU010000167.1:0-6522 GCA_045591385.1 Eubacteriales bacterium | reverse complement strand
CTAACTGGTTGTAACATGGCTTTCTCCTTTTTTATAATATTACAATTTAATTATATCACCTCTTTTCTATAATGCAATATTCTTTTCTTTGGTTCTTTATAAACTTGTTTTCGGTCCAAACGCAATTTTTCTCTTGCGCTAAGGTATAAATTCCTGTAAAATAATAACTATACTGATACGGAGGAAACTTTCATGATCGACAAAATGCAAAATGAAATCATACAGATGGTACAGTTCTCCCCCAGCCCAATTTTCATATGTGACAATACACTGAAGATATTGGCTTACAGTCAATCTTTTTATAAATCTCTTGGATATTTTGATGAAGACATTCATACATTGTTCGACTCCAATACCCTTCAGCGTATCAAAAGATCGGGAAAATCCGCTAAACCAATCAAGTGCAAGACTAAGAATCTACCATTTCAATTGCAAGTCAGCATCAATTGGATCGGAAGCCAACCGGACTCCCTTATGCTTGGCATTGTAGAAAAGAATTATATTCATCCCGCCGTTGACAGTATGGCTCTTGCCTGTTCATGCATGGATCGACTGGAGCTAACCAAACAGGTACTAATCAACCAATTACATGCACTTGAAAATCATGCAGAGCTGACGAGCAATCGCATGGATACCATTCTATCGCAAGCGGATGTTCTTAACCGCGATTGCGATAATCTACATGACTGCATAAACATACTTACCGACACAATGATATTAGATCGCATAGATACCGATCTCAATCGTATCATACGTCAAACATTAAACCGTGTTCGCAATTACACACAGGCCCACAATATCCGAATCATTCACGATAAACCCAAATCCCCCATTCTGATTAACTGTGACTTAAAACACATGATTCGAGCTATTGGCGACTGTCTACATAATGTGCTGTATTTCTCTCAACAGGATCATCATGTACAAATTAACATAACCGAGCAAGACAACCACTGCATTATTGAAATGGTAAACCCCCTTTTCAAAATACCGGATATCGGCATCCGTAATCTTTTCATCCGCCACTCCATATTGCCTCAGGGCGATGACCATGCCGGCTTGTATTTTGCTAATACCATTGCCATCAAACACGGCGGACGATTGGAATTTAACGATTCTTCTCGTTATGGCTATAAGCTTATCCTAACCATTCCCAAATCAACGATCCGAACCATACAGTTTAATGATGTGGATGATTCCACCCTTTCCCGTTTGATTGACCGCTATTTGGAGCGTTCCTTCTTTGATATGTGAAAAAAGTCAGAGCATATGCTCTGACTTTTTTATGTTGCACTACTCAATTTGACACGAACGGTCTGTATTTTACCCATACGCCAATAGGTTAATTCAACGGTATCGCCTACCTCAAACCGATTCTTTTCTTCGATAAATCCGTCCAGATCATCAAATTCTTTTCCGTTAATTTGGGTAATAATATCTCCGATACGCAATCCTTTTCGATAGGCATCACTATTCTTTTCAATTGACATGATCATACATCCCGAAACGGTATCTTCCGCAATCGCCGTACCGGCATCCACAAAAGACACCGTAACACCAATGACGGGATCCGGCTTAATATATCCGAAACGAATCAACTCATCCACAATCTCTTTGGCATCGGTCATGGGAATGGCAAACCCCAATCCTTCATAGGTCGAGTTTCCACTGGACATGATTTTGGAACTGTTAATGCCGATGACCTGTCCATACATATTAATCAACGGCCCGCCCGAATTTCCGGGGTTAAGTTGAGCATTTGTCTGGAGTAGATTGGAATTAGTTTTGCCGTCATATACATTACGGCGAATACCCGATATAATACCATCGGTAACTGTTTGGGCATAATCCACACTATACGGATTTCCGATCGTAACCACCGATTCTCCGACGATCACCTGTTCGGAATCACCAAATACGGCCGATTGTAAATTTGCAGCCTCAATTTTCAAAACCGCAATGTCCGACGATGTGTCCGATCCCATTATTTCGGCATCATAAACCGTTTGATTATCATTCATAACGATCTGAATATCGTCAGCCCCATCAATAATATGAGCATTGGTTATGATATATCCATCGCTACTCATAACAATTCCGGTCCCCAACGCCATGGCTGAATCATCGCCCGCCAAAATCATAACTACAGAAGGCGAAACCTTTTGAAAAATCTCAGGAATGGTCATCATTGCCGTATCGGAATCCGGACGACTGTGCAGTACAATCGTCGGACCGTTTTCCACACCCGGCCCTTTAACATCGGAAGTCTCTTTGGATTCTTCCTGTAAAGAAGGTGTTTCAGAGGATTCTGATTGTGAACCATATCCTTGAGCGAAGTATTTATTTACAAAAACAAAGGTACTTACCGAACCTACAAAAACAAATACACTCAGGGCGATCAGCAGAATGATCGTATTGCGTCGACGGGATTTCTGTCTTTTCCTTTGATATTCTTGCTCCATTTCATCCAGCGTCGGACCGCTCGATTCTATCTCAGTTTCCTGTACGTATTCGTCTTGATTGATAATATTGTCGGTCTTATTTTCTTCCATTCCCATTCCTCTATTGTTTTTTGATCATATTTTCCAATCGTCCCGTTACACTGAAATCCCGTTGTAATTCCATGGTGAATGCAAATTCCGTGTATTCTCCTTGTCGGGATTCGGCCCAGATTTCACCCTTGTTCAGCGTTACCAGCATTTTAGCAATATAAAGACCAAGCCCTGTTCCCTCTTTATCCAAACCGCGAGACGAATCACTCTTGTAAAACCGTTCAAACAGATGAGGTAATTCCGACTCAGCAATTCCCTCTCCGGAATTACGCACTCGAATCAAGGCGTACTGCCGCTGATGTCTCTCAACAGTAACCGAGATCCATCCACCTATCGGCGTAAATTTTACAGCATTACCGATCAGATTGGTGAGAATCCGATAAACGCTATCCTCATCCGCACGGATGCTTAAACCTTCATCGACAGGTATGTCAATATGGATTTCTTTCTTTTCAATGGAGCGTTCAAAGGAAAACATGACTTGACGCACCACTTCATTGATGTCCAATGCCATGGGCGAAATGGAAACCTGACCGCCCTCGAGCCGTGTAACATCCAGAATGGAATACACCAAACGGCTTAACCGTTTCATTTCCGCGGAAACCTTTTTCAAGTACTGCGCCGATCGCTCCTGCGGAATCGTACCATCTAAAATACCGTCAATGAATCCAACGATACTGGTAATCGGTGTTTTGAGATCATGAGAAATATTAGCCATAAAACTTCTACGACTATTTTCTACTTGTTCCAAGGCATCCGCCATCTCGTTAAAAGAAGCACATAACTGTGCCACTTCATCATTACCGCGAACCTGGACGCGCCCCGAGAAATCCCCTCTTGAGAAATTCTCCAAAGTAATTCGAATTTCTCGCATGGGACGCACCTGCGTTCTGGTACCGATGAACACCAATATGACAGAAATAATCAGTACAACGCCAACAGCAATACAATAAAATTGAGTAACAACCGTTAACATGGATGTCAATGATTTAGCCGGTGAACACACAAAAAGGTAACCGGATACATAGCCTACCATTTTATTGCTTTCAGTATTTTTCTCTGAAATCATGGGAACTCCAACCGTATAACGGCTCTCGGAAAACATGGAGCCCATGGTGCCGGTCGATTTATAAATACCTGTCTGCTTGACTTGATTGATTACCTCAATCGGCACCAAACGTCGCTCCATGCTAACCTCTCCGGTGTTGGTAAACCATATCCCCGTATCTCCCGAAGCATTGACAAGAATAATATCCCGCTCACCACTCTGTGAAAAGATGCTCAATATGTTCAAATAACCGGCAAAGGTACGCTCATCTTCCTCAGACTTGCTAGCGTTCATATACAGCTCTACCGGTGACTGTTCCATATCGGCCGTCAGTTTCGACAAGTTCTGCGCCGCATGCAATAGCTGATTCTGTTGCTCCTCAATAGAATAGTTTGCCGTCATAACAAACAAAACCGCCCCAAGCAAGGTAAAGCACAAACATACCAGAATAATGGTAACAATAAAGTACTTAAAGAAAATACTTTTCAGCATACCGTTTTATTTAACCTCAAATTTATAGCCTACACCCCACACCGTTTTCAGGCTCCAGTTTTCATCTGCGGCAACTTCCAATTTTTCGCGCAAGCGCTTAATATGCACATCTACCGTACGGGAATCGCCGTAATATTCGAATCCCCATACTTCATCCAGCAACTGATCACGGGTATATACCTTATTAGGATTGGAGGCTAAATGAAACAATAATTCCAGCTCTTTCGGCGGCATATCAACCGTTTCGCCATGGATCTGCACCTCAAAAGCCACCTTGTCGATCAACAAGTTATTATATTCAATGCGCAACTTCTCTTCCGACACGCCACCCAGACGGCGAAAAATGGCCCTAATACGCGCCAACACCTCTTTCGCATCAAAGGGCTTAACGATATAATCATCCACGCCACGGTCAAAACTTTGCAGTTTATCAAAACTCTCTCCGCGAGCCGTGATCATAATTACAGGAATATCACTCTTCTTGCGCACTTCTTCTAATACTTTATATCCGTCTACCTTCGGCATCATGATATCCAACAACATCATGTCCGGCGCAAAAGCATCAAATTCCTTCAGCGCCACTTCGCCGTTCTCGGCTATCATTACTGTGTAGCCATCTTTCTCCAAATACAAACGCAGCAATTCACTGATGTTTTCATCATCATCAACAATCATGATTCGAATATTATTCATAATATATCCCTTCCTTTCTCTCTTATCATACCTATTGAATGTGATGGTTGTGTTAACAATTTATAAATAATTTGTTCACAATTGGCATTTCGACAAGGTTTTATTGCAAAATACCGTTTTATATGTTATAATACGTCAGCAGGAGGAATGAAAATGGCCAATGTTACTACCAAGACAATTGCAGAAAACCGTGTCGTCCGTCACGAATATTTTGTACTGGAGACCTATGAGGTTGGGATCGAATTGTCAGGCACTGAAGTCAAATCCATTCGCAGCGGCCGAGTTAATCTCAAAGATTCCTATTGCAATATTCATGCCGGCGAGGTCTTTGTCAATCATATGCACATCAGCCCTTATGAGCAAGGCAATATCTTTAATAAAGACCCGTTACGCCAGCGAAAACTACTTATGCACAAAAAAGAGATCCTAAAACTTTACGGCACCATCAAGCAAGAGGGATTGGCCTTGATTCCCCTATCCTTGTATTTTAAGGGTTCTCTGGTCAAAATGGCTCTCGGCCTATGTAAAGGTAAAAAACTTTACGATAAGAGAGCCGATATTCAAAAACGAGATGCTGCCAGAGAAATGGATCGAGCCATCAAGGATCGCAATCGTTAACATGGGGATGTAACGGTTTCGACGGGGACGATGAACTGTGATAAGCGAGCGGAGAGGCGGAATCTCCTTAATCAGCCGCAATTTTAAATGTAAACGCTAACAAGAATTTAGCAGTCGCTGCCTAACATAGGCGGCCGTCCTGCCTGTGGGTGCCACGGCACAGACCAGGGCGTGATTGAGTGGCGAACATGACCATGCTAAGATTTGCGCATGGCAGGACAAATGAATCTACCGAAGCCATCAGCCTGCGATTGGGCGGATGCGCGGGGGGAATCCTAAAACGATCGCTACGCTCGTAGAAAGTTGCACGGATTTATCTTCGGACAGGGGTTCAACTCCCCTCATCTCCACCATAACGCGCATAGACGAACTCTCTACATCGTAAAGAACGTCTTTGCATTTGAAATAACAGACCCGCATAAGCCTTAATTGACTTATGCGGGTCTGTTATTGATAGGCTATAAACGCACTTTATGCAAACAAAATTTTATCGATAACATCTGAACTAGCCAACACTTCATCTTGTGAAAAAAGACACTATATATACACAACAATACTAAAAGCAAATTAATAGTTGCGTGTAATTAATATCGATATAAAATTAAATCTTAACACTCAACTGTAATTTTCAATTCTTTTAATTTGCCAGCTATGAAACTTATATGTGTTTTAAATTCTTCGGCAGACCGCTCTATCGAGTTAGCATTGCTATGATGATGTCCTAAAAAAGACATTGCTTCCTTCTCTTTTTCAGGATCGTGATTATATTCATCGGTATAAATATAACTGCTTTCTACCCTCGTTACACCACAAGCCGCTTTCATGCGCTCAACATGTTGAATTATTTCATTTGATGCGGCATCTAATTGCTCTATTACAGAGCGATCTGTACGAAGTTTAAAATTTTGTCCGTCACTACTGTTGAGCATAACTCGATGTGTGCTCCAATCAATTTCTAAAGTAATACGTCCAACAAATTTTTGTTTATTGTAATAGCTCAAATAAACTTTTTTGAGAATTTGTCGTTCAAGAACACCTTTTTTTATACTTTCAATACAATCTGCTTTTGCACCAAATGCCGCTGCAAATTCAGATATCGCAGTTGTCAAGACATTAAGA
>JAZNSU010000166.1:0-5382 GCA_045591385.1 Eubacteriales bacterium | reverse complement strand
ATGGCGGGTATTGACAGTCTGAAGATTGAGGGGCGGGTCAAGAGTTCGTATTATGTGGCCGCTATCGTGTCGGCCTACCGCCGTGCCCTCGATACCTTCTATGAGGATATGGACGAGTATATGGAAAAACGGGATGAATTTTTCGAGGACACCTGCAAGGTGAGCCATCGGGAGTATTTCACCGGTTTCTTCTTGGATGATCCCCATCGGGAGGGGCAACAGTACGGCAGCGCCAGTTATATTCGGGACTGGGAGGTCTGCGCGCAGGTGTTGCGGTACGATGCTTTGCGCGGGCTGGCCTTGTGCGAACAACGCAACAAATTCTTCCAAGGCGACACCTTAGAAGCCCTCTATCCGCAAGGGGATCGGATCACTTTTGATGCCGATGTATTATTAGATGAACAGTATCAGCCGATCGCCTCCACGCCCCACGCCGCCATGCGCTTTTATGTGCGGGTGCCCAAGATGCTGCCCAAGGGAGCTTACCTGCGGCGGCAGTTGCGGAAATAATATGTGGTGGTATTTGTTAGGCATATCGGTGGTCGCTTTTGCGGTGACGGTGTACGATAAGTGGGCGTCCAAGCACCGCAAAAAGAACCGCACGCCCGAACGCACCTTGTGGTTGCTCGCCATCCTCGGCGGGAGTGGGGCGATGTGGTTGACGATGCTCGCGATACGCCATAAAACCAAACATCGATCGTTTATGATGGGGTTGCCGGTGGTAATTTTCGCCCAGATTGCCCTCATTTTTGCGATTTTTCAAGCCGTTTTTTAAGAAAAACGGCTTATTTTTTTGCGTTTGGGCATACTTTTATGGGTGATTTTGCTTGAAAAAACGCATGTTAATTTCATTTTTTACCATTTTATCTCTCTTTGTTGCCGTGGCCGGACGGCTGGTGTATCTATCGGGCGGGCGGGAGATTGCCCAGTATGCGAGTGTGACCGGAAGCCGAGTCCTGTCCGTCGGCATCAATGGCGCGCGGGGTGTGATCTATGATCGCAACGGCGTGCCCTTGGTGGGCGGAGAGGAGCGGGATGCGGTGTTGTGTGAGCCGATGTCCTTGGATGGGGCGTCGGCCGATTTGTTGCGCACTCATGTTACCAATATGACGGCGGAGGAACTCGATCGGGCCATCTCGTCGGGGCGTCCGTTTTTGGCGTATGTGGATGAGCCGATCGCGGGGCGAGGGTTGACAGGCTTGCGGGCGTTGGCGCGGTACGGCGGCTTGGCACAGCATCTGATGGGGTATTTAGATAGTGAGGGGCATGGTGTGGTTGGCATTGAGGCGGCCATGGATGAGCCACTCTATGCCGAGGGGTATTCCTATACGGCGGTCTTTACTTCCGATGCGGCGCGGCGGGCGTTGTCGGGATATGGCATTGGATTTGAGGGGAGCGCCCAGCCGGTTCAAAAAGGGGTTGTTTTGAGTCTGGATCGGGAGATACAGGACATTTGCGAGGCGGTTGCCGATGAGAAGGTGGAGCGGGGCGTGATTTTGGTCAGCGATGTAAAAAGCGGTCAGGTCTGCGCATGGGTGTCTCGCCCGACCTATGATCCGTTACGGGTGGAGGAGTATTTGGAGCAGGGGGATGCGATGATCAACAAAGCCTTGCATACCTACTGTTGCGGGTCGGTGTTCAAGATCGTTGTGACGGCGGCGGCGCTGGAGGCGGGGATCGAGCTGCCGCAAGACTATGAATGTACGGGCGTCTTTACGGCGGGAAAGCACGCCCTGTCCTGCGCCAAGAAAGAGGGACATGGGGTGGTGGATGCTACGTCAGCCTTTGCGCAGAGTTGCAATCCTTACTTTTGTCATTTGGCGTCCTTGGTAGGGGCGCAGGGTGTGTTGGATATGGCCGAGAAATTCGGGCTTGGGCAGGCCACCGATTTTGGGTATGGAATTGCGGCGGCCGAGGGGCGGTTGCCCGCCTTGCGGGATCTGTCGGTGGCGGCGGCTTTGGCCAATTTCGCCATCGGACAGGGGGAACTGCAGGTGACGCCGTTGCAAGTGTTGGGGATCGGTTCGATCATTGCCAACGGCGGGGTGCGGCAATCGGTGCACCTATTTGAGGGGATACGAAATGAGGAGGGAAAGCAAACGGCGATCGAGCACAATGCCTCGTCTTTGCGTGTGATTTCCGAAAGCACGGCGGCGCAGATACGGGACATGATGGTGGCCTCGACACAGAGCGGATCGGGGGTACCTGCGGCATCTTCGGTGTATCACAGTGCGGTTAAGACCTCATCGGCGGAAACGGGTATTTATGAGGATGGACGGCACATATTGCATACTTGGGTAACAGGCTTTTATCCGGCAGAAGATCCGCAGTACGCCATTGCGGTGCTGGTCGAGGGAGGGCAGAGCGGATATCGCAGTGCGGCGCCGGTATTTGGGGAGATTGTGGATCGAATGTACGGTTGCGGATTGATTCAACCTGTGGTATAATACGATCATAGGATAGGAGTGGAGAGTATGAACCCCATATTTTCACGCATGACGCGTATTTTACCTGAGGAACAGGTAGAAAAACTTTTACGGGCGCACGTGGCGGTGTTTGGCATCGGTGGCGTGGGCGGTTCCCTTTGTGAGGCCTTGGTGCGGGCGGGGATCGGAGAGATCACGCTGGTGGACAAGGACGAGGTAGACGTGACCAACATCAACCGCCAGATTATTGCTTTGCACAGTACGGTCGGGCGACCCAAGGTTGAGGTGATGCGGGAACGGCTTCTGGATATTAACCCCGACTGCCGGGTGCACATTCGTCAGGAGTTTTTCCTGCCGGAGTGTGCCGATACCTATGATTTTTCGCAATACGATTATGTGGCCGATGCGGTGGATACGGTGACGGCCAAACTGGAGATCATCACCCGTGCCAAGGCGGTCGATGTCCCTATCATTTCGGCGATGGGTGCGGGCAATAAACTGGATGCGGGCGCCTTGCAGGTGGCTGATCTGTATCAGACGAGTGTGTGTCCGTTGGCCAAAGTCATGCGAACGGAGTGCCGCAAGCGGGGGCTGAAAAACATTTCGGTGGTCTATTCGACCGAGCCGCCCTGTCCGATACGGGATGCGGGGGATGAAAAGCATCCGGCGCCGGGGAGCGTATCTTATGTGCCACCTGTTGCGGGGTATCTGATGGCGGGGAAGATTGTACGGGATCTGCTTGGCATTTCTTGACAGGCGGTATCTTTTGTGTTACACTAAACAGGATTTTTAATAAGAGGCATTTGATTTTAAGGATATGGAGGATAAGTAATGATTTGCATAGAGATGGAGAATGGCGGCATCATCAAACTGGAGCTGGATGCCAAGGCGGCACCGATCACGGTAGCCAATTTTGAGAAGTTGGTGAAAGAAGGGTTTTATGACGGACTGATCTTTCATCGGGTCATCTCTGGTTTCATGATTCAGGGCGGTGATCCGATGGGCACCGGTTATGGCGGAAGCAAGGAGACTATCAAGGGTGAGTTTCGTGCCAATGGCGTAGACAATCCCATTTCGCACAAGCGCGGTGTGATTTCGATGGCTCGTTCGCAGATGCCCAACAGCGCTTCGTCCCAGTTCTTTATTATGCATCAGGACGGTGAGTTCTTAGATGGCAATTATGCGGCGTTTGGTCATGTGGTAGAAGGCATTGAGGTGGTGGATGAGATTGCTTCGGTGGCAACCGATCCGAGGGATAAACCGCTCAGTGATGTAATAATTAAGTCGATTATGATTGAATAAAAAAGGCCTTTCCGAACTCTCGGAAAGGTCTTTTTTTATGATTGGGGAATAGTCAGTCCTTCGAGAATGAAGTCATGCACATCCGGTTCGTCGTCAAAGGTGAATTTATGTGAGGTCTAGATGGGCGCGGGTTCAGGCTCGGATGAGGGTGTGGGAGCGGTACCGCAACCATCCATGGTGAGTAAGAGCATGAGTGCCATTACAGCAGAAAGGATTTTTCCTTTTATAATAATCTCCTATTTGCAGTGTAAAGATATTATACTGGAATGGGGCGATTTATTCAAGCAAATATAAGTTTTATATTGAATTGAAAGGTTTGATATGGTAAAATAGAAGCAAGAGAGGAGACATTTCATGAAGTATTGTATGAAATGCGGTACGGCGCTTGCCGATACGGCGCAATTTTGCTCGGGCTGTGGTTCGGCTACGGGAAATACCGAGGCGGAGAAACGAGAATGTATTGAGAATTTTCGCAAATTTCTCAAGTGGGAACGTTTTGGATGGCGGCTATTTGGCATCATCTTCCTTGTGTGCAGCCTAATCATTATCACCTGTGCGCTGGCTATTATTATAGCCGGCGGGATGACGGGATACAGTTATCGGCTGGACATGGCTGTTGTGGGCATTATGTATGGATTGATGGGATTGTTATATCTTCCGATTGCGATCGTCAATCTGGTCATGGCTAAGAAAGCGGGCGAGTACCGAGAGGACTTGGATCATGATCCCAAGACGGTCATTGCGCGTTGCGGTTCGGTGGGATTGATCGTGCTGGCGGCCTTTTTCAATAATCTGGCGCTGGTCTTTATCATTATTAATTTTGTAAGAACGAAAACTTGCAAGCATATTATCGAGAAATTATAAAAAAATACGAAAAACCACTTGTAAATTTTTGAAAATCATATATAATATGGTGTTGGATAAGAAAATATTTATATTCGGAGGATTTTCACATGTCTGTAAAAGTTGCGATTAACGGATTTGGTCGTATCGGCCGTCTGGCATTCCGTCAGATGTTCGGCGCAGAAGGGTATGAAATCGTTGCCATCAACGATCTGACCAACCCCAAGATGCTGGCTCATCTGCTCAAGTATGATTCAGCTCAGGGCCGCTATGCTCTGGCTGATACGGTTGTTGCCGGTGAAGACAATATCACGGTTGACGGTAAGACCATTAAGATTTATGCGGAGAAGGATGCCGCTAACTGCCCTTGGGGTGAACTGGGTGTTGACGTTGTTCTCGAGTGCACCGGTTTCTATACCTCCAAGGAGAAGTCTATGGCTCACATCAATGCCGGTGCCAAGAAGGTTGTTATTTCCGCTCCTGCCGGTAAGGATCTGAAGACCATCGTATTCAGCGTTAACGAGAATGCTTTGACTGCGGATGATCAGATCATCTCTGCTGCTTCTTGCACCACCAACTGCTTGGCTCCTATGGCCAACGCTCTCAATAACTATGCTCCGATCCAGAGCGGTATCATGACCACCGTTCATGCCTACACCGGCGACCAGATGATTCTGGATGGTCCCCACAGAAAGGGTGATCTGCGCCGCGCTCGTGCCGCTGCTCAGAACATCGTTCCTAACTCCACCGGTGCTGCCAAGGCTATCGGTCTGGTTATTCCTGAACTGGATGGCAAGCTCATCGGTGCTGC
>JAZNSU010000165.1:0-7925 GCA_045591385.1 Eubacteriales bacterium | reverse complement strand
CATTCAAACACACATCATAATTCAGTGTAGTAGCCCAGCCATCCACCATGTTATTGATACCGGTTCCCTTATTATCAACAATATACAAACGGAAGCCAACGGCTTCTTGCCCCTGCCAATAACTAAACCCTTGCGTGCTGTTATCAAACGCCAATACAATAGCCTTTTTATTTGTACCGGCTGTTGGATTGTTTGCTGTAGTTTCCCAATAGTCAACGGCCTTGAAATTTGCAGTCTGCAGCCCCAACGAGGATCCATCCTGCTTGTATGGTTCTATGTATAATTGAACATAACTGTTATTTTTTATATGGTAGGCATCACGCACATTCGTATTAAAATATAAAAGGATACAATAGTCCGTCATGTTATTGCTTCCACCCGTACCATGTGTCCAATTTAAGACAAAACGGTTGGACATCGCATACGCATTGATTAGCGTAAGCCCATCATCCTTCGAAATATCGACCGCTTGCACGGAAAAAGGCAGGCCGATAAGCATAGCCAAGCACAATAAAACTGCCAAACATTTTTTCATACGTTATTCCTCCTCAGCCAAGGCATTATATAATTTATAATACAATTAAAGAAAATAAATTTATAGCCTAATCTTGCTTTTTTCTTTACTTTGGTTGCTCTTTTGTGATATAATATTGTCGAGGTGATTGTATGACAAAAATAATTCGCCATGAAATTGGCCGAGATCGCATGTATAAGGTCTGGCATAAACCGACCGGCAATATGTTGTTATATGTCCATGAAGGCACCGGTAGCATTGTATCACCAGATCATATTTATCCTTTACATAAAGGTGTTCTTTGTTTTGTCGGTTCTCAGGTCGACCACCACACTATACCCGACCTTCCCCATGCTTATGATCGAAGCAAAATATTCATTGATGATACATTATTGATGCAACTGTCCACGCTTTTAGGCATGACATTTTCTCCCCATAATTTTATCTTTGGCGAAATTGATGAAGATATAGAACAAATATTTAATTGGATGGAACAGTATGGTCCCGCCGGCGGTTGTCTGCAATTGCTTTCTATGCTGGTTAAACATATTGATAACGGTACATTTATTGCTCGATCCTCAGTAGAACGCGCCATTGCATACATTCAAGAGCACGCATCTGAACCTATTTCCATTGATCAAATCTGTACAGCTATTCACACATCAAAATATCACTTTTGCCGCAAATTTAAGGAAATGACCGGTCTGACAGTCATGAACTATATTTTGAAAACTCGCATCACCATGTCCTGCAATATGATGAAACAATACCAATATAACATAACTCGCATCAGCGAAGAATGCGGTTTCTCCAGTCCTGCCTATTTCAGCCGCGTGTTCAAGAACCAAATGGGAATATCCCCTTTACAGTATAAAAAACAAATAAAAGGAGCACGCCGTTAAGGTGTGCTCCTTCTTTGTATAGCTTATTCTGTTGCCTCAAAAGTGATCAATTCTGAAGATAATGAAGTTGGAATGGAAACCACCAGGCCCTGCATCTGCAACTCTCTACCACTGATAGTAAAGGTCTCTCCCGTATTATCCATCATCACGCGGTAGATATAGCCGGTATCCAACCCACGAGGCATAACTGTAACCGTCTTGATGACTGCCATGCCGGACAAGGAAAATACCGTCATGGCTCCTTTTTTTCCGTCAGGCGATGCGATCTCCAATACCATGCTACCCTCCTCAGCCGCCTTGTAAACTTCCGGCGTATGATGATACACCTTACAGGTCGGCAACATCGGACGGATGAAGTCCTTGTAAAGTTGTACACTGTGTTTAATAAACTCCATCTGCACCCGATTCGGTGTCGTCGCCGACGGCGCAATAACATTAAGGGACATATGCCCCAACATAACATTTCTCATATGGGCATCAAACGAACCGAAATCATGACATCCCATACCGGCAAACAGACGATCTACTCGCTCAGGCGGCAACGCCATGGTCATGCCGTTGGTAATCATGACCGAGTGTGGCATCTTCTGCCAGTCGGACACCCATGTATGTTGGAATGACTTCATAATACCCAGATCAGTACGGCCACCGCCACCGGCGCAGTTCTCAAACAGAACATCAGGGAATCGCTTTTTCAGATTCTCATACATCTTGTATACAGCCTGGAAATGACGAAGCGATACACACTCCTTAATTCCCTCTCCGCTGATATCTTTCATGTTGAAATACTCATTGGGCCCAATATTATAGTCCACCCGCAATAGATCCAACTTATATTCAGTGATGACGCGTGCTAGTTCATCCTCCGCCCACTGCGCCGCTTCAGGATTGGTAAAGTCCAACAAGAACTGTTGATCCCGCCACGAACCGCCATATACATTCGGCACCCGCCATTCAGGCTTTGTTTGGAAAATATCGCTCTTAATACCCAAGCGCTCCATCTCCACCCACATAGCAAATTTTAAGCCCTTTGCATGACAATAATCGCTCAGTTCTGCCATACCATTGGGATAGCGCTCTTCATTGGGACGGTTGATTCCATTATAGTCATACCATTTCTGCTCTTCATGCGGCGGATTCTGCCAACCGGCATCAATAATAAAGATTTCACCGCCCATCTCGGCAAACTGATCGATAAAAGATTTGCTTTCTTCCACCGACATATTATGCTCTGCACCCATACCGCAACCGATCAAACAAGCAGACGGATCGGCCTCGGGCAGATTCAGAACCGACTTGCGCACATGAGCGTGCATCTCATTGATAGCATCATCCAGATTACCTTTAATAGCACCCATATGTACTTCAGGCGTTGTAAATGTTTCACCTGCCTGCAAAATCAAAATGGGATTATGCCCCATAATTTCAGCCTTAAAAGCAAGCGCAGGCGCAATGAAATCTTTCCGAGCATCTTCTTTGACTACATGTAAATCTACCGTATACCTACAACCGGCACTCCATGCGATCTGTGAAAAATAGATAGTCCCATCTATATTATTGCGAAGAACCATAAAGGGATGACGGTAGCGATTGCGATGGAATCGAAAATCAATACCCATCACGCCCGGCTCAAGGACATGCCAATTAAATTCTCCTTCCCGTCCCCACTGATCGTTATCAAAATAACCCACCGAATAATAGGTCTCCGGCTTGCCATCGTAGGTGCGGGTCGACATATCCATCGATTCCACGCCGCCCGCCATAACCGCCATACGGCTGACCGTTAATACCTCATTAGAACGATTTTCAATCATGATGTAACGAGTAAACATCTGTGTACCATCAAGAATCGTGTGAACCTGCAAACGCACAGGCACAAGTCGGCTATCCAATGTCAATATGGCATGAATATCCTTCTCACTCTTTTCGGTAGTAAAGTCTACAAATTCCAGGTCGTAATCGATACAGCGACCATTAATCTCCAGATTAAAGGCAAACGGCTCACGGAAGCGCAAATGATTAAGCCGTGTCGGGCAGTTGGTCAGCACGTCAAGCGGATACCCTGCTGCATTGTATCCCTGCGACAAAAGAGTACCGCCCCACAGCTTTTCTTCATATACCATCATACCGCTGCGATAGCAGAAAACCGGACTCGTACCGGACTGATAATACACATCGAAATAATCGTAATTTTTCTGTTTCATAGAACTTTCTCCCTTCTTTCAAGTTCAATTTCAGTATAATAAAAAACTGCGTCCTATCTATGAAATTTCCTTTGTTTTTGATAACTAATACAAAAAAACGGCAGATTTTTTGATCTGCCGTTATCTCTCAAATAATGCATGTCTGTAAGCCGGGTTCTGTAATCGACAGTCATCTATCTGGGATACCCGTTGCCGGATACCTCTAGCCACCTTCGGAGCGGCCGGGCCAGCCTATATGCCCCATATACGGTGTTGCTTCGGATAGGGTTTACAAAACTATCCCGTCTCCGGGATATTGGTGAGCTCTTACCTCGCCGTTTCATCCTTACCCTTACGGGCGGTTTGTTTTCTGTTGCACTTTCCCTAAGGTTACCCTCGGCGGACGTTATCCGTTATCCTCGCCCTGTGAAGCCCGGACTTTCCTCAGTCTATATCCTTTCGCATATAGACCGCGACTGTCCGACATGCATCTTTTTTATTGTAATACAAAGTTTCTCATTTTTCAAGATTGAAAATGTAAAAGATATGCAGTATAATGTAATGATAGAAATTATATGCGTAAAGGAGTTATTACCATGTCGGTTGCGCAAGATCGGTTAAAAGAACGCATTTGCGGGAAAAAGGTATCCATTATCGGAATCGGCGTTTCCAATACCCCTGTTATCAAACAATTCGCCTCTTTGGGCGCACTTGTCACAGCAAGGGACCGTAACCCCGCCACGATAAGCGAAAGCGTGCAAGCCCAATTTGAATCCCTTGGCGTGAAAATGGTGCTGGGCGAAGGATATCTGGATAACCTGGATGATGATATTGTGCTTCGCACCCCCGGTATGCGCTATGACGCGCCCGCCCTACAAGCCGCCCGCGCCCGCGGTGCCGAGGTCACCAGCGAAATGGAACTGTTCTTTGAACTGTGTCCCTGCCCTATCTTTGCCGTTACCGGCTCGGATGGTAAGACCACAACCACTACCCTGATCTGCGAGATGCTCACTCGCCAAGGCTTTAAGTGCCATAAAGGCGGAAATATCGGCACTCCCTTGTTGCCGATTATCCATCAGATCGCTTGTTCCGATCTGGCTGTGGTCGAGCTGTCCAGTTTCCAGTTGCATGACATGACTTGCTCACCCGATGTTGCCGTCATTACCAACCTTTCTCCCAATCACCTGGATTATCATACCGACTTTACCGAATATATTGAGGCCAAGGCGAATATTTTCCGCCATCAAACACCCAATGACCGTCTGGTCTATAACAACGGGAACGCCACCACCGTGGGGCTGGTCAACGATGCCCCCGGCAATCGCGTGGCATTTAACTGGGAAAAATCCGACGGTTGTTGTGTCTATTGCCGTGATAATACCGTCTGTTATGTAGACGGAAGCGGTGAGCGCGAGGTACTCAAGATCACCGATATCCGCCTGCCCGGCAAACATAATATCGAAAACTATATGGCTGCCATTGCCGCCGTCATGGATTATGTCGATCCCGAAAATATTGCCGCTGTCGCCCGCGAATTCGGCGGTGTCGAACATCGCATCGAATTTGTCCGTGAAATCTACGGCGTCTGCTATTATAACGACTCGATTGCCTCTTCCCCCACCCGTGCCGCCGCAGGCTTGATGAGCTTTGACAAGCAGCTGATCCTGATTGCCGGCGGGTATGATAAAAATCTGGACTATACCGAATTCGGTTCTCTGGTCTGCGAGCGTGTAAAGCACTTAATCTTGCTGGGTGCCACCGCACAAAAAATCTATGATGCCGTGACCACCAGCCCGCTCTATAACGAATCTTCTATTAGCATTACCCGTTGTGAGGATATGGAGCAAGCCGTGAGAACGGCCGCCGCCGTTGCCAAAAAAGGCGACATTGTCATGCTCAGTCCTGCCTCCGCCTCCTTTGACCAGTTCAAGAATTTTATGGAGCGCGGAAAGAAGTTTAAGGATCTGGTGAATGCCCTATGATCCGGCAAAACCAAGATCCAGAAAAACTACTGCAATATCTTTCTGCCGACCCCATCGGCAATATCTATCCCATTTCCTTTCTTCACGGCTACCCGAAACAAGACGCCTTTTATCAGTCCTTTTCCTATAACGATAGCGTCCTTGTTCATACCGGCGGTACCGCTTACCTGTCGGGAACATTTGATCAAGAAGAATTGAAACCTTTCTTGCAATTGCTTCATACACAGGAAATCATAGCCCCGCACCCGCAAGGTAATAAGCATATTCTCGTCTATCATGACGGCAAAAAACCAAGCACTGCCGAATACGCACAACCCGACCAAATGCTCCATATCTGGCAGCTACTGCGTCATAATTTTGATAATATCCCCCATTATAATGATTTTCTGCAAGCCAAAACCAACCAACGACTCTACTTAGGCGGTCAAACAGGCGTAATCTCGGTTGACGGAAATGTCGTTTCCACCGCTTCAATCCTTGTGCAGAGTGACGGCTATGCTCTACTTGGCGCGGTGGCCACCCATCCCGAACATCGCAAATGCGGTCACGCCGCAAATGTTTTATGTCTGCTGATCAATCAACTGTTGGATAATAAGAAAACGCCCATAATCCTGTGCGATAACCCTGTCGCGATCCATTTATATCAAGGAATGGGTTTTGAAGAATACGGAAAGATGATGGTTCAACCCTATGTATTTTAATGAAAAAATCAAAAATCTGGCCAAGCAAGCCGATGCGGCATTGATTGATGCCTATGCCGCCATTGATGCTGTTGCCGAACAAAACCAGTTCCGCGTCATGAAAGCTTATCGTGACCACTATGTCAGCGAAAGTTGTTTTGCCGGCACTACCGGCTATGGCTACAACGATAAAGGTCGTGACGTTTTCGAGGAAATCGTAGCCGATGTCTTCGGCACCGAAGCCGCACTTGCCCGTCACAATTTCGTGTCCGGCACCCATGCACTGGCCACCGCTCTGTTTGCCGTCCTGCGCCCCGGTGATACCTTTTACTATGTCACCGGCGCCCCGTACGATACTTTAGAACAGGTTATCGGCATCTCCGGTGAGGGAATGGGCTCCCTTAAAGAATTCGGTGTTACCTACGGCCAACTGGAACTGAATCCCGACGGCAAAATTGACTATCCTGCCCTGAAAAGCATTTTAACTTGCCAGCCAAAACTGATTTGCGCTCAACGTTCTCGGGGCTACAGCACCCGTCTTCCTTTCTCTGTCGACGAACTGGACGAGCTCTATGCTTTTGTCAAAAAACAAAGCCCTAAAACTTTGGTCATGATTGATAATTGCTATGGTGAATTTGTGGAAGAACGGGAGCCGAAAGCCGATATGTTGGTGGGTTCTTTCATAAAAAACCCAGGTGGCGGCATTGCCGATACCGGCGGCTATATTGCCGGTACCCGTGCTTGTGTTGATCTGGCCGCTTATCGCATCACTTCACCGGGCACCGGCGCTGAGGTCGGCCCCTCTTTGGGGCAAACCCGCAAATTAATGCAAGGTTTCTTCTTAGCCCCCCACATTGTTGCCCAGGCGCTGAAAACGGTGACCTTTGCCGCTTGGCTTATGGAGCACTGCGGCTATGAAGTATACCCCTCACCCTACGCCAAACGCTTAGATATCGTGCAATCCATCGCTTTTCATGATAAAGATAAATTGATCAAATTCTGTGAAGGCATTCAAGCGGGCAGTCCCGTAGATGCCTTTGCCCGTCCCGAACCCTGCGATATGCCGGGCTATGAAGATGCGGTCATCATGGCCGCCGGCGCATTCACGCAAGGCTCCTCTATTGAATTGTCAGCCGATGCTCCCCTGCGTGAGCCCTATATGCTATATCTGCAAGGCGGCATCACCTTTGAAAGCGGCCGCTGGGGTATCCTTACCGCACTGGAAAAGATTATGGAAGAATAAAAAGGAGAGGAATTTTCCTCTCCTTTTATCCTTCTATGATGGTATACATATCAGCCGCATCCGCCTTGCCGGCATACTCATTGATGGCATTGACCTTGGCTTTCACAGTACGGTTGCCGAATGTAATCTCAATCACATCCCCGATCTTAACATCGTAGGAAGCCTTCACCGGTCGCCCATTTACCGCAATACGCCCACCGTCGCAGGCCTCATTGGCAACCGTGCGCCGCTTGATGATGCGGGATACCTTAAGAAACTTATCAATTCTCATACATTCTCCATGAAAAAAGAGGCGGTCGGATAGACCGCTTCCTTTTTATCTGTGCACTTAGATAGACTCTTTAAACTGCTTGCCGGCCTTGAAAGCGGGAGCCTTGGAAGCCGGAATGTTGATGGTCTCTTTGGTCTTAGGATTACGACC
>JAZNSU010000164.1:0-6094 GCA_045591385.1 Eubacteriales bacterium | reverse complement strand
AAAATCCGTTCTCACAAGAGGACGGATTTTTGTTTGTATTATTCACCATTCATTCTTCATCATTCATTATTCATTAAAATGGCAAAGAGATACCCATTCGGGTATCACTTTTTTATTTCAGATACAATTTTGTATAATCGTTATATGGCTGAGGCTTGTAGGTAACCGAGGAAATCTTGGCGCCGCTCACACCAAATTTGGGATTGTACCCAAACAGGTTGAGATAGCGGTGCAAGTCGGGCAATTCCTGCTCCATGGCAATCAGCACCTCTTGAAGCGCCAGCGTATCGTCAATGGCGCGGTGAGAGTTGACCACCTTATCCTGCAGGCCGTACTGCTCAATGGCGGCTTCCAGTTTGTGCGGATAGTCCCTCCGATCCTTGTAAACGGTGAGCGCATCGAGCATATCAATACCCTTTAAGGCGGCGGCTAAGCCGCAACGCGCCAGCGAATAATAGAGAAAACTCAAATCAAAATGGGCATTGTAGGCAATCACCAGCGCCCGCTCCCCCGCAAACATCTTGACAAACCGCCCCAGCACCTCGCCCTCGCTCAGTCCTTGGTTGGCAAGCATCTCGTCGGTAATATGGGTCAGTTCCACAATTTTCGGGTCAAGCACCTGCCCCTGCGGCAGGCGGATAAACTCATCCATCCGATCAGCGATCACCATTTCACCGCCCTGCCGTACCAGTTTGAGCACCGCCAGTTCAATAATGCGATCATTCTTAAAACTCAAGCCCGAAGTTTCGGTATCGAGTATGAGCAGACAATCGTGCCCCTCAAATAACGACCCTAGCATCACAATGCCTCAACGACGGCATCGCCCATGGCGGCGCAACCGACCTTGGTCGTGCCTTCCTGCCAGATATCGGGCGTGCGCAAGCCTTGATCAAGAACGGCATGCACCGCCGCCTCAATGGCATCGGCCTCAGCCGCCATATCAAAGGAATAGCGCAACATCATGGCCGCTGACAGGATGGTGCCGATGGGGTTAGCCACGTCCATACCCGCAATGTCGGGCGCCGAGCCGTGAATGGGCTCATACATACCCAAAGTCCCGCTCGAAAGCGAGGCCGAGGGCATCATGCCGATCGAGCCGGTGAGCATGGACGCCTCATCCGACAGGATATCCCCGAACATATTCTCGGTAACGATTACGTCAAACTGAGTCGGGTTCTTGATCAACTGCATAGCCGTGTTATCGACCAGAATATCGTTATAGGTCACATCGGTGTTTTCTTCCGCCAAGCGGTGCATCGTCTTGCGCCACAGGCGGGAGGTGTCCAGCACGTTGGCCTTATCTACCGAATGGAGCGCCCCACGGCGCTTTCTCGCCGTTTCAAAGGCGACACGCCCGATCCGCTCAATTTCATGCTCGCTATACGGCATAATATCGGTAGCGACCAGTTCACCGTCCACCTCTTTGGTTTCCCGATCGCCGAAATACACACCGCCCGTCAACTCCCGCACGATCAGCAGATCAATGCCGTTGCCGACGATCTCCTTTTTCAAGGGCGAAGCCTCGGCCAACTGCGGGAATAACTTAGTCGGGCGCAAATTAGCAAACAATCCTAATTCCTTGCGAACGGCAAGCAGCGCCTTCTCCGGACGGATGGACGGATCGACATTATCCCACTTGGGGCCGCCGACGGCGCCCAGCAATACGCTGTCCGACTCCTTGCAGATCTGCATCCCCTCATCGGTGATGGGAACACCGAATTTATCAATGGAGCACCCGCCGATATCGACGGTGCGATAGGCAAAATGATGCCCAAATTTCTCAGCCACGGCTGAGAGCACCTTGACCGCCTCGTTTACGATCTCGGGGCCGATGCCGTCACCGGGCAGCAGCGCAATAATCTTATTCATGAGCTGCCTCCTTCTTGGCGATGGACGCAAGCAGCCCGCCTGCCTGAATGATCTCCTGAATAAAGGGCGGGAAAGGCTGAGCCTTGTAGGTTTCATTTTTGGTGTGGTTAACAATAACACCGGTGTTAAAATCAACCTCCACGTCATCCCCCGCCTCGATCTTCTCGGAGGCTTCGGGACATTCTAAAATCGCCAAGCCGATATTGATGGAGTTGCGGTAGAAGATGCGGGCAAAGGTCGCCGCAATCACCACCGAAATGCCCGACTCCTTGATGGCGATCGGGGCGTGCTCACGGGAGGAGCCGCAACCGAAGTTGGCACCGCCCACCATGATGTCGCCGCTCTTGACCTTAGTCACGAAAGATTTATCGATATCTTCCATGCAATGGGCGGCCAGTTCCTTGTGGTTGGCCGTGTTGAGGTAACGGGCGGGAATGATAACGTCGGTATCAATGTTGTCGCCGTATTTATGTACAAAACCATGTGCGATCATAGCCATTCTCCTTTCACAGTGACCGAGGATCGGTGATATAGCCCTTAACCGCCGAAGCGGCCGCCGTCTCAGGTCCCGCTAAATAGATCTTAGAGGTCACGTGCCCCATACGTCCGACAAAGTTACGGTTGGTTGTTGCCACCGCCACTTCATCCTCGGCCAGCATGCCCATATATCCACCCACACACGGGCCGCAGGTCGGGGTCGATACCACACAACCGGCGTTAATAAAGATCTCGGTATACCCACGCTTGATGCACTCTAAATAAATCTTCTGGGTAGCCGGAATGATAATGCAACGCACGCCCGCCGCCACATGATGATCCTTGAAAATTTCGGCCGCTGCCTGCATATCGGACAGGCGTCCGTTGGTGCAAGAGCCGATCACGCACTGATCAATCTTAATATCACTTAAATCGGCCGCATTCTTAGTATTCTCAGGCAAATGCGGGCAGGCCACCGTCGGCTCAATGCTTGACAGATCGATATCAATCACCTCGTCATACACCGCATCAGGATCAGCGGCATAGACGGTATAGGGATGGGTCATGCGCTCTTTGTAGTAGGCAAGCGTAATCTCGTCCACCGCAAAGATGCCGTTCTTAGCCCCCGCCTCAATGGCCATGTTGGCCATGCACAAACGGTCGTCCATCGAGAGAGTTTTCAGCCCCTCGCCGTCAAATTCCATCGACTTATACAACGCGCCATCCACACCGATCTTGCCGATGTTGTGCAAAATGACGTCCTTACCCGAACAGCCTTTTTGCAGAGCACCGATCAGGTTAAACTTGATGGCCGAGGGCACCTTGAACCACGCCTCACCCGTCGCCATGCCGGCGGCCATGTCGGTCGAACCGACCCCCGTCGAGAAAGCGCCGAGAGCGCCGTAAGTGCAGGTGTGGGAATCGGCACCGATGACCACATCACCGGGGCCCACCAACCCCTTTTCGGGAAGCAGGGCGTGCTCAATACCCATATCGCCCACGTCGTAATAGTTCTCAATGGCGTGCTCGCAGGCAAAACAGCGGCACTGCTTGGTCTGCTGGGCGGCCTTGATGTCCTTGTTGGGGACAAAATGGTCCATGACCATCGAGATTTTGGATTTGTCGAAAACCTTGGTAAAGCCGTTCTTTTCAAACTCGTTGATGGCCACGGGCGTGGTAATATCGTTACCCAATACCATGTCGAGTTTCGCGCGGATAAGTTGACCGGCTTCCACCGAACTGAGCCCCGCATGCGCGGCTAAAATTTTCTGAGTCATTGTCATAGCCATGGCTTATTTCTCCTTATCTATACTGCGGTTGATGGCCGAGAACAGAGCGTTAATGGACGAGGCAATAATATCGTCATGAATCCCCGCGCCCCATACACGCTTGCCATCCCGAGGTACCATGCTCACATAGGTCACCGCCTGCGAAGACGAACCACGAGTCAAGGCGTGCTCCTCATAGGTCAGATCGGCAAATTCCATGCCCAGTTTCGCCTTCACGGCATTGGACACGGCATCGAGGCGTCCGTTACCCGTCGCTTTCAGATCCATCACATACCCGTCAATTTCCACCGTCAACGTAACGTGAATTTCGGGCTTGCGCTCGAAATGATAGTCGATCAAGCGGATATGATTGTTGATATTGACATACTGCTCGGTAAAGACATCCAGCACTTCCTTGGGGGAGAGTTCGGCATGGGCATGGTCGGACACGCTCTTAACGGCGTACCCCACGTCCTCACGCATCTTGGCAGGCAACACATAGCCAAACTGATGCTCCAGCAGATACCCGATGCCGCCCTTGCCCGACTGGGAGTTGATGCGAATGACATCGGTCTCATACTCACGCCCCACATCGGCCGGATCAATGGGAAGATAAGGCACCGTCCAGGTATCGCACTTCTTCTCATCCCGCCAATGCATACCCTTGGCAATGGCATCCTGGTGGGAACCCGAGAAGGCGGCAAAGACCAGCTTGCCCGCATAGGGCGCACGGTCGTACACCTGCATACGGGTCACCCGCTCATACAGTTCGGTAATATCGGGCATATTGGAAAAATCAAGTTCGGGCTCTACCCCTTGGGCATACATGTTGAGGGCCAGCGTAATAATGTCCACATTACCCGTACGCTCTCCGTTGCCGAACAGGGTACCCTCAATGCGGTCAGCGCCCGCCAGCAGTCCCAGTTCCGAATCGGCCACGGCACAGCCACGGTCGTTATGCGGATGGAGAGAAACCTCCACCGCGTCCCTGTATTTCAGGTTGTCGCACATATACTCTACCTGATTGGCATACACGTGCGGCGAAGACAGTTCCACCGTAACCGGCAGATTGATAATCGCCTTACGGTCGGGGGTCGGTTGCCAAATATCCAAAACGGCGTTGCAGACCTCTAAAGCATACTCCGGCTCGGTTCCGGTAAAGGACTCCGGCGAGTATTCATAGCGGTACCGGCATCCCGTTTCATCGGCAATCTTCTTAAAGAGTTTGGCCCCGTCAATGGCAATCTGCAAAATCTCCTCTTTCGACTTGCGGAAGACCTGCTCCCGCTGCGCCAAAGAAGTGGAATTATACAGGTGCACAATAGCGTTCTTGCACCCTTTGAGCGCATCAAAGGTCTTGCGGATGATGTGCTCGCGCGATTGGGTGAGCACCTGTACCGTCACATCATCGGGAATGCGGTTCTCATCAATCAGGGTGCGCAAAAAGGTATACTCAGTCTCCGATGCGGCAGGAAAACCTACCTCGATCTCCTTAAACCCAACCTTGACCAGCAGATCAAAAAAGGCGAGTTTTTCTTCCAAACTCATGGGAATAATCAAGGACTGATTGCCGTCACGCAGATCAACCGAGCACCATTTAGGCGCCTTTTCAATATGGGTTTTGGTTGCCCAACGCATGGGCGGGTTCTTCACAGGGAAAAACTGTCTGGTATATTTAGCCGTATTTTTCATCATTCTCACTCTTCACAAATGGCTATGACTTCCACTTCGCACAGCGCACCCTTGGGCAGGGCGGCTACCGCCACGCAGGAACGGGCGGGCGCGCAGGTGATATACTTGCCGTATACCGCATTAAAGGCGGCAAAATCATTCATATCTGCCAAAAAACAGGTGGTTTTTACCACATTTTCAAAGCCAACTCCGGCCGCTGAAAGTACCGCCTGCAGGTTTTTCATCACCTGCTCGGCCTGTTCGGCGATATTCTCCCCTACCATGTTGCCCGTGGCAGGATCCAGCGGAATCTGCCCCGAGGAATAGAGCATATTCCCGCACCGAATGGCCTGCGAATAAGGTCCGATAGCGGCAGGCGCGTGGTTAGTAGCAATTTTAGTAATCATTATCAGTTTCTCCTTTTACAGGATTTTAAAGCCCGCATCGGTGAGTGCCTTACGAATCTGTTCGATATGTTCAAAGTTACGGGTTTCGAGCACCAGACTCAGGTAACAACCGTTGACGTCGCTGCCGGGGTTGGTATGCTCGTGGTGCACGGCGGTGACATTACCACCGAGGGAAGCCACGATATTGGACACGCCCACCAACTGACCGGGCTTATCCTGTAACTCAATGGTCAAATGATAAGAGCGACCCGACATGAGCAGTCCTCGGGCAATGACACGGGACAAAATGGTAACATCGATGTTGCCGCCCGAAAGCAGACATACCGCCTTCTTGCCCTGCAAATCTACCTTGTTAAACATGGCGGCAGCAACCGCAACCGCACCGGCGCCCTCGGTGACCAG
>JAZNSU010000163.1:0-1766 GCA_045591385.1 Eubacteriales bacterium | reverse complement strand
TATGTTACAATGAGAGCCATACATAAAGGAGGCGGATCTACATGCCGTTATTGGGTGCATTGGTGAATGCGGGAGCTATTATTTTAGGCGGATTGATCGGTTTACTGATTCGACGGATCGGGCGAGAGAATCGCCCGTCTGCATCGGGGCGATTTCAGGATATTGTGATGAAAGGCGTAGCGCTTTGCGTAGCCTACATTGGCATCAGTGGACTCATGAAGGGGCAGAATGTGCTGGTTGCCATTCTTTCGGTTGTTATTGGCGGATTACTCGGCGAATTATGTCGACTGGATGACGGAATCAACAAGTTAGGGCAACTGATTGAGCAGCATTTCAGCACCAAAGACAGGACGGTATCGGTGACGCAAGGGTTTGTGACGGCCAGTTTATTGTTCTGTGTGGGAGCGATGACCATTGTGGGGGCACTCAACAGCGGGATACAGGGAGATCACACTATGCAATACACCAAGGCGTTGTTGGATGGAATCAGTGCCATCATTTTTGCATGTTCTTTAGGGTATGGTGTTTTATTTTCCTCTGCTGCCGTCTTTATTATTCAAGGAGGGATCACCCTTTTGGCGGGCATGATTTCACCGTACCTGAGTGAAATTGTTATTGCGGAAATGACCTGTGTGGGATCTTTATTGATTTTGGGATTGGCATTAAATCTTCTCGGAATTACCAAATTAAAGGTGATGAATTATGTACCGGCTGTATTTTTACCCATATTATTGTGTCGGTTTATGTGAGGGAGCATAAAAGTTATGTTAGAACGGTACCGCTCGAGCGGTTTTGCACTATTCGTCTATTATTTCTTCATGTATGTGGCGATGGCACCCTTTACCGCCTTTTTATCCACATACTACAATGAGATCGGGCTTTCGGCTTCGCAGATTGGTATCCTTTCGGGGATTGGACCGATTGTGGTTATATTCGGGCAATTTGTCTGGGGTCGGATGGCCGATCGGGCCAAACAAAAAAACACGGTTCTATTGGTTGCCACCCTGCTGACTGGCGGTGCCATTTTTGCCTTTTCCCTTCATCCTTCGTTTCTATATTTGTTGTGGATTAATGTTTTATATAATTTCACCAACTGTGCCATTATTCAGTTGAGTGATTCGATTGCCTTGGAATACGCATCGGGGCACAATTTGCGATTCTCCATTATTCGGATGGGGGGATCGATCGGATTTTCCTGTTGCACGCTGGCAGTTGGCTTTTTGTTGACTGGGGATGCGGGGAAAATGTTTGCCATCAATGCCGTATTTCTTCTTATCAGCGCTATTGCATTATTGTTCATGCCCAAAGTAGCCGGAGCACGCAGAGATCGACAAAAAGCCCGTTATCGGGATTTATTTATCGACAAAAAGTTGGTTATTCTCCTCTGTTTTAATTTCGTTATCTATCTCGGGTATTTTTATAATATGGCCTTCTTCCCTGTTCTGATGGCGCAACATGGGGCAACCAGCATGCACATCGGAATTGCGCAGATGGTGTCAGCTCTGTGTGAGCTTCCCTTCCTGTTGCTGAGTCAACGAATTATCAATCGATTCGGGCTAAAAATGACCTTGATTCTGTCTTCCTGCGCTTTTGCTATGCGATGGTTATTCTGCGGAACGCTCACCGAGGTTTGGCCTCTGGTGCTGATCTGCTCCTTACACGGTTTTGGGCATATCACAGTAAGTTTTTGCACCAGTTCTTATATAAACAAGACGGTAGCGCAATCGCTTCGGGCGTCGGGGCAGACGTTATTGGGGATGGTGGAT
>JAZNSU010000162.1:0-6021 GCA_045591385.1 Eubacteriales bacterium | reverse complement strand
GGGTAGTTGGCGAGCGAGCCGCCCTTGACCGGTTCCATAATAATGACGGGTTTGTTGTATTTGCGGGCGATCTCGTAGCATTTGCGGGATTGGACGGTGGCGTCCTCCCAGTCGGCATAGTTGATCTGCAACTGGACAAATTCAGTTTCGGGATGTTTTATGAGGACTTCCTCTAAGGCATCGGCGGTATCGTGCATCGAAAAACCGAGGTGACGGATAAGACCCTGTTCCTTTTTCTCTTTCAGATAGTCCCAAATCCCCCAATCCTCAAACAGTTGAGTACGGGTACCGCCCAGATTATGAAGCAGATAAAAATCGAAATAGCCGCATTTGAGGTTCTCCAGCGAGGTTTCGAACATGGCCTTGGCCTCGTCCTCATTTTTAGGGCCGAGCCATGCGGGCAGTTTAGTGGCAATATAAAATGTTTCCCGTGGATATTTCTTGACCACCGTTTCATAGATGGCACGCTCGGAACGCCCACCTTGATAGGCGACCGAAGTATCGAAATAATTACCGCCGCCCGCCAGGTAGGCATCAACCATTTCTTGCGTTTTCTCGATATCGATTTCCGTGCCGTTCATGGGCAGGCGCATCATGCCAAAACCCAGTTTACTCACTTTGTTCATGGGTAAATACCTCCGTTAATTTATGACACATCTCTACGGCCGTATCTAAGGCGTTGCCCTGTATGCGGCAGGAGAGATAGGGATCGGTGCCGGCCGAGAAAAACATATTGCCCTTCATGGCCGAGATGATCCCCGCTACCATCTTCATATCGTACTTGGCAAATTTGAGGATGAGCATCTTGTTCTTTTCCAGCAGTTCGGTAACCCCGCAGGCGGTGCAGGCGGCACGCACCAACGATACGTCCATCAGCGCCAGCACTTCCCTTGGCGGATCTCCGAATCGCTCGATGAGTTCATCCACAATATCCGAAACATCGTCGTCATTCTCAATGGCGGCGATCTTTTTATAGATATCGACACGCGCCAGCGACGAGTCGATATACTCCTCAGGAATATAGGCCGATACCTTAAGGTCGATCAGACATTCGCTGGGTTTCGCCTTGGTTTCGATGCCCTTTTCTTCGTTGATGGCTTGATTTAATAACTGCATATACATATCGTAGCCTACGCTGTCCATGTGCCCATGTTGCTGAGCGCCCAAGAGATTGCCCGCGCCGCGGATCTGCAGATCGCGCATGGCAATCTTGAAACCCGAACCAAACTCGGTATATTCCCGAATGGCATCCAACCGCTTGCGTCCGTCCTCAGTGAGGGTGCGGCCTTGGCGGTAGGTAAAATAGGCGTAGGCGTGTTTGTAACTACGCCCGACCCGTCCGCGGATCTGATGTAGTTGTGACAGTCCCAAACAGTCAGCATTTTCAATAATCAGCGTGTTGGCATTGGGCACATCAACACCTGTTTCAATAATCGTGGTGCAGACCAGAATGTCGATCTTGCCTTCGGTCATGCGGTCCCAGATCTCGCCCAGTTCTTCCTTGGCCATCTGCCCATGCGCCACTTCAACCACAGCATCGGGGATGGCCTCGGCGATTCGGTTGGCCGTTTTATAAATGGTATCAACCCGATTGTGCAGATAGTAGCATTGTCCGCCGCGGGATAGCTCCCGACGCAGGGCATCCATAATCAGAGAATCATCGTATTCGCATACATAGGTGGAGATGGGATGGCGGTCGTTGGGCGGGGTTTCGATGACCGACATATCCCGAATGCCCGACAGCGCCATATTCAGCGTGCGGGGAATGGGAGTGGCCGACAAGGTGAGTACATCAACATTCTTCGACAATTCTTTCAAGGCTTCTTTATGGGATACCCCGAAGCGTTGTTCTTCATCGACGATGAGTAGTCCAAGATCCTTGAACTTCACATCCTTTTGCAGGATGCGGTGGGTGCCGACCAGTATATCGATCTCGCCGCGGCGCACCCGACGCAGAATGGCCTCCTGCTGTTGCGGGGTGCGGAAGCGGGAGAGCAGTTCCACCGTAACGGGAAAGCCTTCGAAACGGCGCAGAATGGTATTGTAATGTTGCCACGCCAGCAGGGTGGTGGGGGTGAGGATGGCGACCTGTTTGGTATCGAGCACGCACTTAAAAGCGGCACGCAGAGCGACCTCGGTCTTGCCGAATCCCACATCGCCGCAAAGTAGGCGATCCATTGGAGATGGCTTTTCCATGTCAGCCTTGATCTCGGCGGTACACAGCGCCTGATCCTCGGTTTCCTCAAATTCAAAAGCACTCTCAAACTGTTGCTGCCATTCGTTATCGGGCGAGAAGGCGTGGCCGACCGTGTTTTGGCGGGCGCTGTACAGGGCGATCAAGCCTTTAGCCAAGTCTTTCACATTGGCTTTGACACGAGCCTTGGACTTGGCCCATTCGCCGTTGCCCAGTTTGTTGAGTTTGACCTTGACCTCGTCGGAAGCGCCGACGTATTTGGAGATCAGGTCAAACTGACCGCAGGGGATAAACAGAGTATCGGTACCGGCGTAGCGGATGCGGATAAATTCACGGGTAACCCCTTGGGCGGTTACCTGATGCACACCGTCGTAGATGCCGACACCGTAATTTTCATGCACCACATAGTCCCCAATCTTGATATCGGAGAAATCGTTGATGGCTTGACCCAGTTTATAACGGCTGTGCCGTTTTTTCTTTTTGCCTGACAGACGAGCCGAGCCGAGTACGGCAAACTTGGCATCCCGATCGTGGAATCCACCGGGAAAGCCTTGGCCGATGATGGCGGCCGCACCTTTGGGAATGTCACTCTCTTCCCGAAGCAGGGCGCAGGAAATGTTGTGCTCACCAAAGAGGGTGGGCAGGTAGGTAGCGCGGGCGGCTGAGCCGGCAAAAACGGCTAAGTCCCCATGTTCCAAATAAAAAGACACGTCTTCGCACAGGGCACTCTCACCCGACGGGGCATTCAGCGAGGTCACGTGATAGCCCTGCACCAGCCCAAACGTCATGGCCGATTCCTGTCGCAAAAAGTCTTCCAACAACACAAAATGATGGTGCGCCATCCGATCAATGACACGATCCGGCTCGTTATAGCAGGCACGGCTCATGACGGCATAGCCGCGCTCGGCTAAGGCCGCCAGGTCTTGCGAGGTGCGATAAACAAAACCTTGCATTGCTTCCCGCAAACGAGGCAGATCGAAGCACAGGCACAGGGCGTCGGGATCGTAATCGAGCGCCGTCGGGCCCGCGGGATGGATCAGAGGCAAAAAGCGGTCGATGCCCTTAAAGGTGCCCGCCTGTAAAGTTTCCAGATCGTGACGGGCATTGAGAATGGCGTCGTCATCTTCGCCCTGTTCCAGTTTGGACAGACGGGCGCGCATCCGTTTTTCGATTTCCCGCCGCATCGCCGGATCGGCAAAGGCTTCCTGTGCCGGCAGGATGCGGGCGGTATCGGTATCTTCGACCCGACGCTGGGTTTTGGGATCGTAATAGGAAAGGGAATCGACCTCGTCCCCGAACAGTTCAAAACGTACGGGATAGGGGGCGCCGGGGGCGAAGAATTCGACAATGCCGCCCCGATGGGAGAATTGCCCCATATGCTCGGTCAGTTCACTGCGGGTATAGCCGCCCTCGGTCAAGAACCGCAGAACATCGTCCAGATCCACCGAGCCACCGCGGGTGATGGTCTTGCTACGGCGCCGCAAGGTTTGGGGCGAGGGGGTCAGCGAGAGGAGAGCATCGACGGGAATGAGCGCCAAACGGTAATCGCCCGTGGACAGACGATCGAGCGCGCCGATGCGGGCGTGCTCCTGTCCGTGCGACATATTTTCAAAGTTATAAAAGACATACTCGCGTGCCGGTACGGTCAACAGATCGTGGGCGGGGAACAGGGCGGAGAACAGGTCGTACATCCGCTCGGTCTCGCCCCGATCGGGCAGCACGAGCATGACCCGACGGTCAAGGCTTAACAGTCGGGTTAAAAAGAGTTTGTAGGATTCGCAAAGCCCCGTGGCGTAGGCGGGCAACAGTTCGTTGCGTACAGCTCCACGCAGTTCGCTTACCTTTGGGTTTTTGAGAAGGTGTTTTGAAATATAATCCATAGTTCGAATAAGAGGGGCGCAGCCAAAGACTGCGCCCGTGATTGTTATGCTTCCGGCGAAGCCGGTGCGGTGTTAAATTTTGACATGGCATCGGCAATCTTGCCGCCCAGTATCATGCGGATCGCCTCAAAAATATCGGGCAGAGCCGCGTCGATCTTCTTGCGCTCGGTCAGGCGGAAATCGCCAAGCACCCAATCGGCCAGCACGAACGGCCCCGACGGCTTGGTGATGCCGACACGGATGCGGGGAATCTCATAGGAGCCCAGCGCATGGATAATGCTCTTGATGCCGTTGTGTCCCCCGTCGGTCCCCTTGGGACGGATGCGCATACGACCGGTATCCAGCGCCGTATCGTCATAGATCACGATCACGCGGTCGGGCGCGATCTTGAAATAGGACGTGATTTTGGCCACGCAGTCACCGGAACGGTTCATATAAGTGTGAGGCTTGACCAGCAAAACGCGGTTGCCGTCGATCTGGGTGTTCCAGACATTGCCCGACCAGCGGGATTTGCTCTTGTCCAGACCCAACTGCTCACAAATATAGTCTATGGCCATAAAGCCGACATTATGACGGGTATTTTTATATTTTTCACCGTAATTGCCCAGCCCCACGATCAAATAGTCGATGGCCGGACGATTTTTCTTAAACATAAATTTCCTCAATTAAACAAAGTGGAGATCGGACGATCCTCGTAGATGCGCTCAATCGCCTTAGCAAAGACGGGAGCGGTGGGCAGAACGCGGATCTTATCGATGAGTTTCTCATCGGGCAACTGGATGGTGTCGAGCAAAACCAGTTCCTTGATGGGGCTATCCTGCAATCTTTCAATGGCAGGGCCGGAGAGGACGCCGTGGGTGGCGCAGGCGGTAACTTCCTTGGCGCCGCCGATCTCGATAAGTGCCTTAGCGGCGTTGCACAGGCTGCCGCCGGTATCGACCATATCGTCGAGAATGATCAGGCGCTTGCCCTTAACATCACCGATGATATTCATAACTTCGCAGGAGTTGGCCTTGGGACGGCGCTTATCTACGATGGCCAGAGGGGCATCGAGTTTGGCGGCGAAGTTACGGGCACGGGTGACCGAGCCCAGGTCGGGAGAAACGACGACCAGATCGTCATGATTTTCACGGAAACGATCGACAAAGTAGGAAGCCAGCAGGGGCGCACCGACCAGATGATCGACAGGGATGTTGAAGAAGCCCTGAATCTGGGGGGCGTGCAGGTCCATGGTCAGTACACGGTCAGCACCGGCGGTGGCGATCAGATCGGCCACCAGTTTTGCCGAGATGGGATCGCGGGACTTGGCCTTGCGGTCCTGACGGGCATAACCGAAATAGGGGATAACGGCGGGGATGCGGCCGGCAGAGGCGCGCTTAAAGGCATCCATCATGATGAGCATTTCCATGATGTTGTCGTTAACCGGATTGCTGGTGGACTGGATGATGAAGACATCGCTGCCACGCACCGTTTCGCCGATGGAAACGGAAATTTCACCGTCCGAGAACTGCTTGACCTCACTGCGACCTACGGGCAGACCGAGTTCTTCGGCTACGGCGTGAGCGAGTTTGGGCGAGGCATTGGCGGCAAAGATCTTGATGTTCTTACCGTGTGTGATCATTTTTCTTCCTCCGTGTTGTATATCTGAATTTTATTAAAATACACAAAAAAACATTTCCTGGACGATCAGATCTTCCCTCATGAGCGGGGAAGAACGGTCAGTCCGGAAATGCGACGGCAGATCCGGGAATTGCAAATTGTGATGACGATACCATCATGGCAAACTCCCTAATACGATTCTCTATTTCTATTATCCATGAAAACGCAACATTTTGCAAGGGGTATTTGAATAAAAATTAAATAAATTTTTTTGTTTTGTGCAAATATGGCTGAAAAGCACATAGAAGCAAGCGTAAAAGGCAGATCGGCAGGCTTCTGTCCGCCGCG
>JAZNSU010000161.1:0-1940 GCA_045591385.1 Eubacteriales bacterium | reverse complement strand
GATCGCAATCACAGCCAACGCCGCAGGTCGGGCTGCCGCAGCCCCATTTCTCGCCACGGTCAAAATAGATCTCGGAGCAAGGGCCGCAGGGGCCGGTGCCATGCTCCCAGAAGTTATCTTCCTTGCCCAGTCTTACGATATGATCGGCGGGCACGCCGACCTGCTTAGTCCAGATTTCAAACGCTTCATCGTCCTGCTCATAAATGGAACACCACAGACGATCTTCGGGGATCTCCAATACTTTAGTAAAGAATTCCCACGCCCAGGCGGTGGCTTCGCTCTTAAAATAGTCGCCAAACGAGAAGTTACCCAGCATCTCGAAATAGGTGCCGTGGCGGGCGGTTTTGCCCACACGCTCGATATCAGGGGTGCGGATACATTTTTGGCAGGTGGTGACCCGCTTTCTGGGCGGAGTGATCTCGCCGGTGAAGAATTTCTTCATGGGCGCCATGCCCGAGTTGATCAATAAAAGGGATTTATCGTTCTTGGGAACGAGGGAGAATGAGGGCAAGCGAAGATGGCCTTTGCTCTCAAAAAAGGAAAGGTATTTTTCTCTCAAATCGTTGAGGGATGTCCACTGCATAAATAAAAGCCTCCAATAAAAAAATAAAGTCCCCCGATAAAATCAAGGGACGAATGCACCGTGTTACCACCCAAGTTGCGCCCTAGGGCGCCGCTCATTACACCTTTAACGCAGGCGATACGACCCTGTTTTCACAAGGCAGTTCACGGAGAGCTTCCCCTACTTTCACGCAGCGTGTTCCCAGCTACCCACGCCTCTCTGTGCCGCATACGGTAAGGTACATCATTCCGATCGCAACTTTTTCCATACTTATTATATCTTTTCTTTTGAAAATGTCAAGATTGTAATTGACGGTTTCCCCAAATTTAAGTAAAATAGAAACAGAAAAGAGGGATCATAATGAAAGCATTATTCGGCACGGCGGGTACGCCCGATGAATTTAAGGAACAGGGGTACAAGACCTCCATGCAGGTACCCGGCTTTTTAGAGAAGTACGGATTGGATTGTTTTGAGTATCAATGCGGGCGGGGTGTGAACATTTCCACCGAAACGGCACAGGCGTTCGGGCGCAAAGCCAAGGAGCACGGCATTGCCCTATCCCTGCACAGCCCCTACTACATTTCGTTATCGTCCGAAAAAGAAGAAAGCCGCCTAAACAGCATCAACTACATTTTGCAAAGCGCGCGGGCAGCGCACGATATGGGGGCGACCCGCATTGTCATACACAGCGGATCCTGCGCCAAGATGTCGCGGGAGCAGGCGTTAAACTTAGCCTTGGATACCATGCAAAAAGCCATTGCGGCGGTGGACGAGGCGGGATACGGGCATATTGCCCTTTGCCCTGAAACGATGGGCAAGATCAACCAACTGGGTAACGAGGACGAAGTGATTGCTCTGTGCAAACTGGATGATCGCTTAATCCCGACCATTGATTTCGGGCACCTAAATTCCCGCACCTACGGCTCGCTCAAGACGGCCGATGATTTTCGACGGGTGCTGGCCAAGTTTTCCGATGCCTTGGGATTTGAGCGAATGCAGCGGTTCCACTGTCATTTTTCCAAGATTGAGTGGAGCGAGGGCGGTGAGAAGCGACACCTGACCTTTGCTGATGAAGTATTCGGTCCCTCCCCTGAGCCGTTCATTGAGGCGATCCTTAAAGACAATTATGCGCCGGTGGTGATCAGCGAATCGGCGGGAACGCAGGCGATGGATGCCAAAACCATGAAAGATTTGTATCAAAAGTGAAATTTTTGAGGCTAACCCCTTGCAATTAACTGAGAAATATTGTAAACTACTGTGAGAGTATAAAAATAAATTTTGGAGGATAATATATGGTATCCGCAGGCGATTTCAGAAATGGTGTAACTTTTGAGATGAATGACGGCTCTGTTGTACAGGTCGTTGAATTCCAGCATGT
>JAZNSU010000160.1:0-2034 GCA_045591385.1 Eubacteriales bacterium | reverse complement strand
GCCATCTCCTTGGCTCACAGAACGACATGGCTACGACCCGAGTTGGCGTGATCAGTAACGGCAATCGCCGAATGCCCCCAGTCAGCCGCCCGCTGCACTAAAGCATCTGCCGCCAACGGCGCATCCATAGGCGAGGCAAAGGTATGAGTATGCAATTCTATGCGTTTTTCTTCGCTGTTGTCCTCGCTACCCTCAATTTGAACCCGGCAAACGCTGTACGCTCGCATGGACAATCCGCCTGCAAACGCATCCTCACCGACAGCACCGCGGATCATCAATCGATCTCCCATGCGCAAACCGGCAATCATATCATCCGCCTTCTCCGAATTGAATATCTTAACCGGCAATACCCCGCTCCCATCCTCAATGGAAAAGGCGATCATCGCCCGCTCTTTAGCTTCCTCTTGTTCTTCATCCTGCTTGGTATGATATACTCGCTTTTTCGGCGTATCAATCTGCCCGCAAACAATGGCACTCTTCATCCCATCTTGCAAAGATGAAATCTTCTGTGGCTCACCCTCAAATGGCTTGCCGTATATCATATCACCGGCAGAAATCGCACCTTCTTCACCCTCAATCTCCTGCGCCATAGCCCCGGCCGTCATCGGCACCGTACGATCTACCGTACTTTCTTTTCGACGTATGTAATCCTCAATATTTTCCGTCATCTCGGCACGATCCACAAACCGAACCGCAGCCCGAATTTCATACTTAAACTCCAAATATTCCTGAAATTTCTTCACCATGCCGATCCGTTCCAACACCGCCGCGCCCGAAGCCATCACCGGCACAATCAGCACATTTTCTTCCCATCTTGCGCCATCGGCCACGTACGCCCCAAGCGCCGCATGATCGGACTTCATTTCTGCAATAAAGTCATTAAGACTGTCTATATGCGCATCCTTGCAACAACACCGCACGATCACATCCGCAAGCACATACGCCTCTTTGAGGTTGCGCGCAATTCTGGCACACACATCCGCCGCAAGATAGGTCTGACTCTCCAGCCACACCTTGATCTTTCGTTGTCCCTTGTTCACTAATGTGCTTTTTACAATGCACAAGCGGACGAGTTCATATAACTCGTCCGATTTGGGATATTTAGGAAAATATTCAGCAAATGTCTTCATGCTTTCTCCTGCATTTTCTTAATTTCCAGCATCAGTTCATCCAACGCCCGCGCAGCCGACACTTTACGCAATACTTGTCCACCGCGGAACAACATATATTCATCAACACCGCCGGCCAAACCGATATCCGCTTCTTTAGCCTCCCCCGGTCCGTTTACAATACATCCCATAACCGCCACCGTGATCGGCAAGTCTACATCCTCCAACCGATCTTCAACCTGTTGCGCTAAAGCAACCAGATCCACTTTCGTGCGCCCACAAGTCGGGCAGGACACCACCTGCACCCCTCGACTGGATAATCCCAGCGCCCGTAACAGTTTATACGCCGCCTTGACCTCTTCCACCGGATCGGCCGTTAACGATACCCGAATCGTGTCACCAATGCCATCCAATAAAAGCGCACCGATGCCCGCACTCGACTTGATGATGCCGTTCATCAGCGTTCCCGCCTCAGTCACCCCGATATGTAACGGATAGGGAGACTGTTCATGTAATAAACGATTGCACGCCACCATCTCCGGCACCCGCGAAGACTTGACCGAAATTACAATATCATCAAAATCAAAACGTTCCAGGAGTGAAGCGCTGTATTTGGCACTCTCACAAAGCGCTTCCGGACATACTCGCCCGTATTTCTCTAAAATATTCTTCTCTAACGAGCCCGAATTAACGCCTACGCGAATGGGAATCCCCGCCATGCGACAAGCATCTGCCACCGCCTTGACGTGATCATCCGCCCCGATATTACCGGGGTTAATGCGGATTTTGTCAGCACCCGCCGCAATCGCCCCCAGCGCCAGTTTATAATCAAAATGAATATCGGCCACCATCGGCAACGGCGAACGCTCCCGAATCTTGCCAAACGTGCGCACCGCATCCTCATCCGGCACAGCCAATCGCACAA
>JAZNSU010000159.1:0-1760 GCA_045591385.1 Eubacteriales bacterium | reverse complement strand
CCAAGGATTTGACTGCCTTATTTGTCTTCCTAAGACCGCTTGGGCCTCCGACTTTCCCCTCGGCGCCGCTTCCCTCTTTCCTGAGTCAACCGCTGGTGATGGCCGTTACGCAAGGATTACTGGCGCTGGCTTCGATGATCGTGGGGGCAAACTTTTATCGCAACGGTACCCGCGCCTTGTTGCGGGGTGCGCCGAACATGGATAGTTTGATCACCATCAGCACGGTGGCGGCATTTCTCTTTAGCCTCTACTCCACCGTTACGATTGCTTTAGGGGATGCCCATGGGGCGCACCGCTTATATTTTGAAAGTTGCGGGATGATCATCACCCTCATTTTGGTGGGCAAGAATCTGGAAGCCACAGCCAAGGACAAGACGGCCGATGCCATACGGCGACTGACTGACCTATCCCCCAAGACGGCGACAGTGCTTGACGGCGATACGGAAAAAATCGTGCCGGTAGAGCAGTTACGCGTGGGCGACCTCATTCTGGTGCGTCCCGGCGAACAGATTCCGGTAGACGGCATTGTGATCACGGGAGAGACCTCGGTAGACGAATCGATGCTGACGGGCGAGAGTATTCCCGTAGACAAGACGGCGGGCGACTCCCTATCAGGCGCGACCATCAACAAAAACGGCACGATACGTATGCAGGCGCAAAAGGTGGGACGGGACACGGCTTTGGCGCAGATCATCACGCTGATCGAAAACGCCCAGAACACCAAGGCACCCATTGCGCGGTTGGCGGATAAGATTTCGGGCATTTTCGTACCTACCGTGCTGGCGATTGGCCTGCTTGCTGCGATTGCATGGGGCATTGGCGGAAAGGATATTTCCTTCTGCATCAATGTTTTTGTATCGGTGCTGGTCATTGCCTGTCCGTGCGCTTTGGGGCTGGCAACGCCGACCTCTATCATGGTGGGCACAGGCAAGGCGGCCAAGAGCGGCGTTCTTTTCAAGAATGCACAGGCCATTGAGCGAATTCATGATGTTAAACACATTGTTTTTGATAAGACGGGCACACTCACCCTCGGCAAGCCCCGTGTGACAGGCGTCTATGCATTGGGAGAGGAAGAACCGTTGGTGGCCTTAGCGGCGGCGGCTGAGTCCCTTTCAGAGCATCCGCTGGCAAAGGCGATCGTAGAATATGCTTCCGATCTGGATCTGCCTGCCGTGCAAGGATTCACGGCGGTGACGGGGCATGGCATTGAAGCAACAGCCAACGGCAAGGCCATCCGCATCGGCAAGGCCGAATATCTGACGGCGCAAGGCATGGATATTTCGCAATTATCCGAAAAGGCGGCGGCGTTTGAAGCAGACGGAAACACGGTGATTTACTTGGCGGTAGACAACTTGGCTTGTGCCATCTTTGCCATTGCCGATACCCTCCGCCCCGACAGCGCACCCGCTTTGGCGCTTTTGCAAAAACAGGGAATCACCTGTCACATGTTAACAGGCGACAGCGAATCGACGGCGCGAGCCTTGGCCAAGCAAGCGGGGCTCAATCCCGATGAAGTGATTGCCCGCGCCCTGCCCGCAGACAAGGCGGCGGTCATTGAACGGTTACGACAGACGGGCGTGACCGTTATGGTGGGCGACGGCATCAACGATGCCCCTGCCTTAACGGCGGCGGATGTGGGACTGGCGATCGGCGGCGGCACCGATGTGGCGGTGGAGTCGGCCGATGTGGTGCTGGTCAAGAACAGTTTATACGATGTGGTACGGGCGGTGAATATTGGGAAAGCGACCATGCGAAACGTA
>JAZNSU010000158.1:0-7170 GCA_045591385.1 Eubacteriales bacterium | reverse complement strand
AACTCCGGCGTTATCCTTTCCCTGCTTTTCCGCGGTCTTGCCAAAGGTCTTAAGGGTATGACCACTGCCAAGGCCAAAGACTATGCCCGCGCCGCTACCTTAGGTTGCGAGGGTGCTTATAAAGCCGTTATGAAACCGACGGAAGGCACCATCCTCACCGTCGCCCGCCTGTCGGCCGCCGCCGCCGTGCGTGCCGCCAATAGCGGGATGGATCTCAAAAAGGTTTTTGATGCCCAACTGGATGCCGCCAAAGAGGCGCTCAGACAAACGCCCGAAATGTTGCCCGTTCTCAAACAGGCAGGCGTGGTCGATGCCGGCGGTCAGGGCTATGTCATCGTACTGGAAGGGATGCGCAGCGTCCTGTTTGATAACAAGATCATCGAGGCCAAGGAACAAACGGAAGAAGTAGTTTCCACGGCCGACTTTGATACGTTTGACACCGAGGAGATTAACTTTGCTTACTGCACCGAGTTCCTGATCGACAAAGCCGATCCCGATTCGGAAGCCGACGATTTCCGTTCCTATCTGCAAACCATCGGCGACTGTGTTGTGGTAGTGGATGCCGGTGACTTTATCAAAACTCACGTGCACACCAACAACCCCGGTCTGGCCTTAGAAGCCGCCGTGAAACTCGGCATGCTCAACAAGATCAAGATCGAGAATATGAAAGAACAGCACACGGCTTTGATTACGGATGCTCAACCCAAAGCCGAAGAACCCGCCAAGCCCGCCGAGCCTGAAAAACCCTACGGTTTTGTTGCCGTGGCCGCCGGTGAAGGCTTCCACACGGTTCTGAAAGATCTGGGGGTTGACAACATCATCTCCGGCGGTCAGACCATGAACCCCTCCACCGAAGATATCCTCAATGCCATCGACCGCACGCCGGCCGAAACGGTGTTTGTACTGCCCAACAATAAGAACATCATTATGGCGGCTGAACAATGCATTGACTTGACCGAGAAGAATGTCGTTGTTCTGCCCACCAAGACGGTTCCTCAGGGCATCACCGCCATTTTCGCCTTTGATCCCGACGCCGACACCGATACCAACACCGCCGCTATGACCGAGGCTGCCGGTACCGTCACCACCATGTCGGTTACCTACGCCGCCCGCGACAGTCTGTTTGACGGACTGGAGATCAAGAAGGGCGACTATCTGGGCATGGTCAACGGCAAGGTGCTGGAAGTGGAACGCTCGCTGGCCGATTGCATTGGCAAAATGGCTGATGAAGGTCTGCGCGGCGATGAAACCTATATCAATATCTTCTACGGCGAGGGCGTGACCGAAGAACAGGCCACCGAAGCGCAGACGCTGTTGTCTGAGCATCTGCCCGATGCCGAGATCAATGTCATCAACGGCGGTCAGCCCGTTTATTACTTCGTCATTTCCGCCGAATAATTATGGATAATCTTGAGTTTTTATATTCCCGCCGCAGCATGCGCCGCTATACCGATCAGCCGGTATCGGCTGAGCAACTGCAGGCCATCCTGAAGGCGGCCATGCTGGCTCCTTCCAGCCGCAACGGTCAGCCGTGGCATTTTATCGTCATCCGTGACGCCGCCACCCGCGAAGCGTTGATGGAATATCAACCGAATATGTCCTTTGCCCGCTATGCGGATATAGTGATCCTTGTCTGTGCCGACACAACCATCACCACCGCACCTCAAGCCCATTCCGATTGCGCCGCCGCCACCATGAACATCTTGCTGGCTGCTCATGCGCAGGGCTTGGGCGCCTGTTGGTGCGCTGTCCATCCATATGAGGACCGCCAATCGGCAATTGCTGAGCTGTGTCATATTCCGGAACATATTTGTATCTTCTCTGCGGTCACCGTCGGTCACCCCGGCAAGGAAAATCCGCCTGTGCCAGACCGATTCCGTGATGACCGTATACATAATGAAACATGGTAAATTGCGCGGGGAGGGTCACCTCCCCGTTTGCCAAGATTGCGAGGTATCTCCATGATCTGTCGCTCCATTGATGCACAGACCCATGAACAATTTATGCTCGGCTCGGCCAAGGAGCATTTTATGCAAACCGCTGTCTGGGGTGAGATCAAATCGACCGACGGCTGGCAACATGAATTTATCGGATTCTATGACGATTCCCAATTATGCGCCACCGCCATGCTCCTCAAAAAATCAGTGCCGGTCATCAAAAAGCATCTATACTATTGTCCCCGCGGCCCCATTGCCGACTATACCAACCGACATCAACTCAAAAACATGACCGATGCTCTGCACCAATATCTGAAATCTCAGAAAGCGCTGGCACTTACCATCGACCCCGATGTTGCCATCGCGGCCGTTGATAAGTACGATACGCCCGCCATGCCAAATAGTAATCTGGTCGAATACCTGACCTCGCTCGGCTGGAAACATAGCGGCTATGTGAAGAATTTCGAGAATAAACAACCCCGCTACACCTTCCGTCTGCCGTTGGCGGCAGGCATAGATGCATTGTATGAGAATTGCGACCGCATGGCCCGTAAAAATCTAAAATTTGCCGACGAGGCCGCCATCCGCATCTACCCGTCCGACGATCTGGATCGTTATTTTGATATCATGCGCGATACGGCCGAGCGGGATACCTTCTATGAGGGCTCCCCCTCCTACTAACGCCGCCTGTATCCCATGCTCAAAGACAAGGGCATGGCGCAACTGTGGTTTGCCCGCTATGAACCCAAAGAAAACCTGCGCCTGATCGATCACGCCTTAGGTGAACTGGATAACGAGTTGCGCGAGATCGGGAAAAAATTAGCCGTCAAGCCCACCCCTCGTTTAGAAACCAAGAAACAACAAACGCAGGAAAAGCGCGGCCGCATTGAAAAGCAAAAAGCCTTAGCGCAAGACTATATGGAGCGCTATCCCGACGGACTGGATCTATCTACCCTCATTACCGTCAGCACAGAAAACCGTACTTGGACGGTGTGGGGCGGGTCGAGAAGCGAACTGCGCCAATTTGCCGCTAACTATAAGATCACATGGCATGCCATTGAGCAGGCGTGCGCCCAAGGCAAGGAGTTTGTCGACTTCTTCGGCAGTACCGGCGATCCCTCGCCGGAAAATCCCATAACCGGAATCTATGCCTTTAAGAAGAAATTTTCGGGACTGCATACCGAATTTGCCGGTCAGTTTGATCTGATCGTTTCTCCCTTTTTATACACCCTTTGGAATACCCTTTCTCCACTCGCGCTCAAAGTTCGCCGCCTGTTGCGGCGTCGCCGTAACGGCTGATATTTTGTCAATCTTAAGCATAAACATAAATAAAAAGGAGTGACTACTTATGCCCGTAAATGCCGCTTACATCCTCGGCATCCTGTCGGCCATCGCCGCCACCGTTCTGGCCTTCATCTTCATTCTTCCCGAAAAGAAAAAGGCCGCCCTCCCCGCCGTACTGCAGAAGATTGCGGATATTCTCGATTTCCGCACCCTGTTTCTGGAGAAGATCGTCAAAGCCCTCTATCTGTTTCTGACCTTCGCCTGCATCTGCATCGGCCTGTTCATGCTCATCTCGGTCAACTACGGTTTCTATACCGATATGTGGATGGGCGGTATTGGTCTGCTGACCATGATCGTCGGCCCCATCGTCATCCGCATCCTGTTCGAGATCACCATGCTCTTTATCTTGTTGGTACAAAATGTGATGGAGATCAACAGGAAACTTTCCGAGAAAAACAACAAAGATGCCTAAAAAAATATCCGAGAACATAAGTTCTCGGATATTTTTATTCTTCTACGCTGTAGACTTGCATCTCACATTCAGCCATTTTCTTTAGTTTAAACAATGTTGCAATCACATTCGGCATCGCCTGATCGTAATACGAGTTATAGGCCTTGACCTGCCGATTATACTGCTCAGCAGCATTAACAATATCCTGTTCCACCGCACGCAAATCATTCTTCAAGGTTACAAACACGGCACTGATGCGCAACTTCTGATATTTCTCCGCCGAAGCAAACAGACGGCGCAACGCATCGGTCAGCTCCGATTCGATATCACATTTTTCCATCAACGACCCCGCCCCGATTGAACGGTTACGCAGCGTAATCAACTCCTCAACAATCGCCGTTTCGTGCGCGGCATATTCCTGTACCGATTCGATCAATCCGGGAATCAACTCATATCTCTTTTTCATAAACCGATCGACAACGGCATACTTATCTTCACACTCGTATGTCAGCCCTGAAAAATGGCTGCGCACCGCAAAAATCCATATCACAATAATGGCCACAAGCAACGCCAATATTCCCAATATCCAATACAGCCAATCCATGACGGATCCTCCTCATTTTTTCTTTATTATACCACACTACCCCCATAATTTCAAGCACCAAAGCAACCGACACGGCATATCATGTAGTGTAATGGAGGTGTGATATATGTTTCTTAGATCTACAGATAACGGCGATTGCTGCTGCAATATGTCCATCGTCATTGTTGGCATTTTGCTGATCATGCTCATCACCCGCTAAATGAAAAATCCACCCTTTCGGGTGGATTTTCATTATTTGAATACATCAATAATGGCAAACACCTTGTCGGTAATCATACTGAAAATGTCACCGAAGAAATAGGACAATACCAATCCGGCAATCGCCAGCACACCAACAACGATTAAGAAGGTCAACAACACACCGCGAGCCAGATTGCGACGGTTAAAGTTCTTGGTGCCACCCAATGCCCAAATCAAAGTAGCCAACCATCCGATTACCGGAATACACATAAGCAGCACCGTGCCCATATACTGTGCCGAACTGAGTACGTCATAAGCCGGATCGTCATAATATTCCTCATAATCTTCCATATCCGTTCTCAGATAGGGCAGTTCCTCCGCCGACGGTTTCGGCACGGCCGCTTCTTCCGGCTCCTGTGCCGCGGCAATCACCTGTGCAAGTTCAGCATCCTCGCTGGGCTTTTCATCCATGATGACCGGCTCGCCCGGCTCATGACCGCTATGTACGGGAGCGGGCTGATCCCGCAGAACTTCTTCTTGCGGCTCCTGCGGCACATATAAATCCTCGATCACCGGCTTTTCTTTTGGTTCTTCTTCGTGACGGGCGGGGAAAGTAGGCTTAAAGGGCGCAGGCTTACGGCCAAAACGTGCCGCACCACATTCGGGGCATTTTTCCATATCATCGGTCAAATCCGCGCCGCAGTTGATACAATAATCCATAACTTCCTCCAAATATCGAATATATTCTTATTATATCGAACAAATTCTATTATGTCAAGGGCACAAAAAAGCGAGGCGTTTGCCTCGCTTTTGCTTATGATTGAGAAGACGAACTCGATGAGGAGCTCTCCAAATTCTCGGTCAATGTCTCAGGATCGGTGTTCGGGTGAATATCTTCATAAATGAATTTATGAATATGGTCGGTAGCCTTATCCAGATCATATTGCATATAATAGATGCCGTTGATCATGGCATCTCGGGCATTGTCATAATCACTCGGTATCATAACATCATCGATCACCACTTCCCCACTGGTAATGACCGGGAGAAATTCCAGCACATCGCTATAGGTAAAAGATGTTGTTACCATCGGAATTATGGATTTTGCCAAGGACGGGTATTGCAATACCGACATCGTGGTTACTTTATCAAATACGGCCATGAGTACTTCTCTCTGCCGTCCGGTGCGTGCTTGATCGCTGTCAACTTTACGGATACGCGCATAACCTACGGCCTGATCGCCGTCCAGATGGATGTTCTTACCTGACTGATATAACAATTTACCCGCGCTCCCCCGAATCTCTTCGATGTTATGATTAAGATCCAACCGTTCGGCTTCCGTTACATCCAGCGTAATACCGCCAACCGCATCTACAACATGGGACATTTGATCAAAGTTGACCGTTATATAATCGGTAATATCCAGATTAAAATTCTCATTTAACGTCTTAATCGCCAAAGCAGCGCCACCATACCCGTATGCATGAGTCAATTTATCCCCGCGTCCATTGATCTGCACATAACTATCCCGCATAACCGAGATCAACTTCACTTTATTGGTTTGATGGTTAATGCTTAAGATCATAATGGCATCACTCAAGCCTGTATTTGCATTTCCTCCTGCGCGGCTGTCAATACCAAACAGGGCGATATTGGTAATCGTCTTTTCTTGCTGGAGAGAAGAATGATAGTTGCTGTCGATTCCCAGATCGTCCTTATCCAGTTTCTCCGTTTGTAATCCGCCGAAAAAATACCAGAAAATACCGACAAATCCCAATACTAATACTAAAACGCCACTACAAATTCCAATCCAGAGGGTGCGCCGTCTTTTTTTCTTTGTATCCATTGCATGATCCTCTGTCAATGCCTTGGCATCATGTTTTCCTCTCGCCATTTTCTTCCTCCAATTTATTTTACTCTTTGGTTCTTTTCACACATTGCACCTTATTATATATCTTGCCCAATAAAAAAACAAGACCTAATTTGTAAATAAAAAATAAGCGATCCTTACGGATCGCTTATTCTTCATTACAAAATCAGTTTTTATCTGCCGACTTCGCTGCCGCCGATACGGGTAGCCTTGCCGGTAGTCATGCCGTAGTTGTATACACCGGAGCCATCCTTCATAATGCCAATGGAGTAGACCACTTCATCTTCCGCATTCACAGCGCTCAAGCAATAGCAGCTCTTGGAATTGATGATGATGTCTTCCTCCACCTGATAATCCTCCCATTCGATCCCACTCTGGGTCAGCTTGAGATCAAAATAGTAGTTCGCGATTCTGTCGAAATCGGCCTCGGTAACCGGCTTGGCACCGCATCCGGCCAGCAAACCGGTCGTGCATACCAGTACCAGGAGCATAGCTGCAATAATCTTCTTGGTCATTGTCGTTTCACCTTTCTGTCATAAATATTATGCCGACATCGCGTTTTCCACACAATGACCAGCTTCCTTAGTATAATATAACGCCACCATTAAGTCAACCTTTTTCGGCAAAGTTATCAAATTTTTCATATTCTGTGCAACTTGCACAAAACTTTTCACAACGTCATTTTTCCGCCAAGGTTTTGCGCTTTTGCCGACGCACGCGATTGATGTGCCGCTCAAAATCCCCGTTGTCCATCAACCGCGCCAATACCAGCTGAATATAGGTCGGCACCGTACAGGAATAAAAGCCAAGTTTACGCTCAAATTCCCTGGCCAACCCCATCGGC
>JAZNSU010000157.1:0-5658 GCA_045591385.1 Eubacteriales bacterium | reverse complement strand
TTTCTGACGCGTTCGGGGTTGGCTACCGAGGATCCGCCGAACTTTTGTACGATCAAACTCATGTTTCTATCTCCTTATTTCTTATATTACAACATACGTACGGCCGACTCGACCGTTTTGCCTGAGAAGGCGGCGGCAAATTCCGCCTCGGTCATCGGCTCGGTCACCCGATGTTCCGCCTCACCCGCCACGCGAACCAGACGGCTAAAGCGCTCCTCTTCCCAGTTGCGGACGATGTTTTCCTTACAGTCGGCCCATTTCATCATATTCTCACCACCGCGGTGTTTGACACAATCGATGATATCGGCCACAACGGCGCTGGCGGTGGGCAGTTTTCCCGCGCCACGTCCGACAAAGGCGACTTCATCCACCGCATTGCCCTTGACAACAATGCCGTTAAAGACATCTTCGACACCGGCCAGCAGATGGCTACGGGATATGGCAAAGGGGGCGACCATGGCAAAGACGGTGCCGTCCTCATACTTGCGGGTGATGCCAAGCAATTTGATCACACGGTCTTCCTTGGCGGCCATTTCGACATCGGCGGCCGTTAATTTGCTGATGCCCTCAGCATGGACATACTCCGGATATACGTGACGACCGAAGGCCAGCGAAGACAAAATACAAATCTTGCGGCAAGCATCGATCCCTTCGACATCGGCGGTGGGATCCGCCTCGGCATAGCCGAGTTCCTGCGCCGAGCGCAGAGCCACATCAAAGGGCTGTTGTTCGTGGAACATGCGGGTCAAGATATAATTCGTAGTACCATTCAGGATACCCGTTACCCGCTCAATTTCATTAGCGGCCATGCATTGGGCCATGGGGCGAATAATGGGAATACCACCGCCGACGCTGGCTTCAAATAAAAACAGTACGCCGTTTTCTTTCGCCGTTTGCAACAGTTCGGCCCCCTTAGCCGCCACCAGTTCCTTATTGGACGTGACGACGCTTTTGCCTGCGCTCAGACAACGGGATACGAAATCGTAAGCGGGTTTGAGCCCGCCGATGACCTCAGCCACGACTTCGACCTCGGGATCATCTAAGATAACCTGAATATCCTTGGTGAACCGATCGGCATAAGGAAGATCGGGAAATTCGCGGATATCCAGAATATATTTTACTTCAACCGTTTCACCGGCACGCTTGGCGATACCGTCTTGATTCATCATCAGCACCTGAGCCGTGCCGCTGCCGACCACACCATGGCCGAGAATTGCTACTTTTGCCACTGTCTTATTCTCCTGTAATAAAATCTACGTTGATCACACCGTCCACCGCACGAAGCCGATTGAGGAACTCATCCAAGGTCATTTCCAGTTCAGCAATCTGGGCGGTAATCGAAATGGAGGCCGTACCCGATACGGGAATATTCTGATTCATGGTCAAAATATTCGCGCCTGCTCCGCCGAAGACACTCAAAAAAGAACTGAGCACGCCCGCCTTATCGGCAAGCAGGGCAAAGAGGGTTACCGTCCGGTCGATCCCCTTATCGTAAAAGGGATGCACCTTATCTTTATATTTATAGAAGACACCGCGGGAAATACCCACCGCTTTGGCCGCTTCGGTTGCCGTTCGCACCTCACCGTTTTTCAGCATACGCTTGGCCTCTACGGTTTTGATGGCTACATCGGGAATCAGATCGCTGGCTACTATATAGTATTTCGTTTTCTCCACAAGAGTCCACCTCCCGTAAACAGTTGTAAACAACATATGCACAGATTGTAGCACAATCTTCCAGCAAATGCAAGAGGAATTTTCAAAAAAAAATCGGAATCTCGACAGATTCCGATTTCCTTATTAAAACAGGGTAATTTTATGGGTAAATGTGCGGTCAGCACCGGTGTTGATACGGACAATATCCTCTTTCAGGGGCAGGTCACCAACAAAGGTAGTTGAGTCCGAAATACCCATCCACGGCTCGATGGCCAGGAAGGGAGCATTTTTCGGTTGCCACAAGCCGACATTGGTAAATCCGTCGAACTCGACCTCAACGCCGTGGCCGCTGATATCACTTTTCAGGGTTACTTTATTGGATCGCACGTGTTTCAGAACGGCTACGCTCTTTTCAAAATAGGAGTGGCGCAGGGAGAGAGCTTGACCGAAGTCGATAAACGGCTCCGATTGGCGACTGACCAGACCATCCTCTAAATAATAGCGATCCAGTTTCTCGTTGGCACCGAAAGAGATGCGGTAATCTTCAAATCGTTCGCCGTCGACCAACGGGCAACGGTAGGCTTCATGCGAGCCGATGGAAAAGAACATCAGGCTGGAGCCGGTATTCTTCACACTATAGGTCACATTCAAGGCATTGCCGCTGATCTGGTAGCGAATCACCAATTCAAAATCAAAAGGATAGACGGCTTTTGTTTCGGGATTGCTTTTTAATATATAGGTAGCCGAGGCGGCATTGGCGCAGACCAGATCAAAAACCTTGTCACGGGCAAAGCCGTGCTGACCCATTTTATAGGTTCTCCCCGCGTAGGTATACTGATCCTCGCGGCAACGTCCGACAAAGGGGAAGAGGACGGGAGCACGTTTAGACCAGAAAGCGGGGTCGCCTTGCCAGAGATATTCGACACCTTGGAGGGTCAAGCTCTGAAGTTCGGCGCCTTTATCGGAGATAACGGCGGTAATGCGTCCGTTAGAAATGGTTGTCAGTCCCATATCACACCTCACATGTTCTTGCCGGGGAAGAACAACGGCAATTCATTCAAGAAAATGATATCCTCACGCTTAGCCGCATCGCCCTCGGCCAAAATAGCGGCGCGAGCCACAACGGTACCGCCTGCTTGCTCGACCAACTGTTCGAGCGCCGACAGCGACTCGCCGGTGCTAATGACATCATCGACAATGACCACTCGCTTGCCCTGCATGGCATGGATGTCCTTGGCGTCGATATACAGCGTCTGTTTTTTTGCGGTAGTGATCGACTGGACTTCAACGGCCATAGGCTCTTTCATGTAAAGCTTGGCACCTTTGCGGGCGATGAGGTAGTTATTCTCCCCTGCCTGCCGTGCCATTTCGTACAACAGCGGGATACCTTTGCTCTCGGCCGTGATCATGATATCATGCTCAGGCAGACGGGCGTTGAGTTCTTTGGCGGCAGCTACGGTCAGTTCCACGTCGCCGAAGATAACAAACGCGCCGATATACAACTCGTCATTGACACGGCACAAGGGCAATTCCCGCTCGCAACCGGCAATGGTCATTTTATAGGCATCCATAGTTTTTCTCCTTTATACTAATTTCTCGGGCAATTTTTCGCCGCCCAGTATATGGAAATGCAGATGGGGCACTGTCTGTCCGGCATCCGAACCGGCATTGGTGATCACACGGAAACCGCCATCCAGTTTTTCCTGCTTGGCAATCTCGGCAATCGCCATAAAACAATCGGCCACGAGGGCGGCGTTCTCTTTTGTTACCTCGGCCGCACTTTGCATGGCGTGAACTTTGGGGATTACCACGATATGGGTAGCGGCCATGGGGGCAATATCACGGAAGGCCAGTACCGTTTCGGTTTCGTATACTTTGTTGCAAGGGATCTCCCCGGCTACGATTTTACAAAAGATGCAGTCACTCATTTGAGCATACCCTCCACGATGGTCGGCAGTTCCTTCAGGGCATTGGGCACCTGATCGGCATCCTTACCGCCGGCCAGCGCCACATCGGGGCGGCCGCCGCCCTTACCGCCGCAAAGTTCAGCAACTTTACGTACGACATTACCCGCCAGCGCACCGCTCGCATTGGCCTGCTTGCCGCAGGCACACACAAAGTTCAGTTTATCGGCGCCGATTACAGCCAGCACGGCCACCATATCGGCATACTTATCTTTGATCATTTCGCCCATAGTGCGCACCGAGTCGACCGACAGATCGGTAAAGGCAGCGCTTGCCACACGAACCGTTCCCACCGTGACGGCCGAACCAATAATGGCATCGAGTTTGGACGAAGCCAGTTTGGCATTGAGGGCTTCGACATCCCTCTGCGCCTGTTTAACCTCAGCGGTGAGCGCCTGCGCGCGAACCTCCACATCATTGACCGAACTCTTGATAGTTTCGGCAATATTGCGAATGGTCTGATCTTTCTGATCGAGCAGGGCGATAACATTATAACCGGTCACACACTCGATACGGCGCACACCGGCGGCTACCGATGACTCGGAAGCGATACGGAACAGACCCGCCATGCCGGTATTGGCCAAATGGGTACCGCCGCACAGTTCTTTAGAAAAGTCGCCCATCGACACGACACGGACGGTATCGCCGTACTTTTCGCCAAACAGAGCCATAGCGCCCGATTTACGAGCATCGTCAATGCTCATCAGGTCTACCGAAACGGGAATGGCATTCATCATAGCACCATTAACCAACGCCTCAACCTTAGCCAGTTCCTCGGCGGTCATGGCCGAGAAGTGAGTAAAGTCCAGACGACCTCTTTGTTCATCCACATAGGAACCTGCCTGTTCGACATGAGTACCAAGCACCTGACGCAGGGCGGCCTGTAACAGATGCAGAGCCGAGTGGTTACGGGCAATGGCACGGCGGCGCTCGGCATCAATGGCCAACTCCACCTTATTATCTACGGCAAAAGCGCCCTCGGTAACGCTACCGATGTGCATATAGATGCCGTCATGGTTCTTCTTGGTATCTTCAACAACAAAGACATTCTCGCCCATGCGGATCACACCGGTATCGCCGACCTGACCGCCGCTCTCGGCATAGAACGGTGTACAGCAGGTTACCAGCATACCCTTTTGTCCGGCCAGAATCTCACCGCTGATCTCGCCCTCGGCGACGATGGCAAGCACTTTGGCTTCGCAATCGGTTTCGTCATAGCCGACAAACTTGGTGGCGGGGACATTGTCAAAGACCAGTTCGTTGCTCTTCCATGCATCGTTATCCGACTTGCCACGGGCATTTCTGGCCTGTTCTTTCTGCTGTTTCATGCAGGCATTGAATCCCTCTTCGTCCACATCAAAGTCCTGTTCTTCCAGGATATCACGAGTCAGATCAAGAGGGAACCCGTAGGTATCATACAATTTGAAAGCGTTTTCGCCCGACAGCACCTTAGCACCCGATGTTTTAAGGGCTTCGATCTCGTTACCGAGCAAATTCAAACCGGTATCGATGGTGCGGGCAAAGTTTTCCTCTTCATTAAGGATAACCTTTTTAATATAATCCTGCTTTTCGCCCAGTTCGGGATAGGCGGAGATATTCTCCTGAATGACGGTATCGCAAACCTGATGCAGGAAAGTGCCGTTGATGCCGAGCAGACGGCCATGACGGGCGGCGCGGCGGAGCAGACGGCGCAAAACGTAACCACGGCCCTCATTGGACGGAAGCACACCGTCGCCGATCATAAAGGTGGTAGAACGGATATGGTCGGTAATCACGCGCAGGCTCACATCGGTCTTTTCATTCTCGCCATAGGTAACGCCGGCGATCTTGGAGATATGCTTCATGATGTTCTGGACGGTATCGACCTCAAAGAGGTTGGCCACATCCTGCATGACGCAGGCCAGACGCTCCAGTCCCATACCGGTATCAATATTGGGATGCTCCAGTCTGGCATAGTTGCCGTTACCGTCGCTGTCAAACTGAGTAAATACCAGATTCCAAACTTCAATATAACGGTCACAATCACAACCAACACCACAGG
>JAZNSU010000156.1:0-2096 GCA_045591385.1 Eubacteriales bacterium | reverse complement strand
TCAATACTTTCACTGCTGGTACCCAACAGTTCCACACCGCACTCCTTGAGAATCCCCTTTTTCTCCAACTGCATGGCAAGATTCAGACCCGTCTGCCCACCAATACCCGGCACAATCGCATCGGGGCGCTCATAGCGCAGGATCTTGGCCATATATTCCAGCGTCAACGGCTCCATGTATACCTTGTCGGCAATGGTCGTATCGGTCATGATGGTGGCAGGGTTGGAGTTGCACAACACCACCTCATATCCTTCTTCTTTAAGCGCCAGGCAAGCCTGCGTGCCCGCATAGTCAAACTCGGCCGCCTGCCCGATGACAATCGGACCCGAACCGATGATCAATACCTTTTTAATGTCTGTTCTCTTTGCCATGTTCTTTCTCCTTATATCCTTAACCGAGATAATATACTAACTTATCCTCATGAACGGTTGCTACACATTCACCGTATACCGTCCATCCCGCAAAGGGCGTCGCTTTACCTTTGGAGAGGAATGCATCGGGCTCTACTGTCTTTTCCTTGCCCAAATTCCATACCGTAAAGTCGTTCCCTATCGGCAGGTTAAATCGCTTACGGGGATTGATCGCCATTAAGTTTATCAACCGCTCCATCGTTATGCGTCCCGTTTTTACAAAATGGGTATACATAACCGGAAACGCCGTTTCCAATCCGACCACGCCAAAAGCACTGCCTTTGAGCCCCTTTACCTTTTCTTCGGCACTATGCGGAGCATGATCGGTCGCAATCATATCAATCGTTCCGTCCAAGATGCCGGCCACCAACGCTTCCCGATCCTCTCGGCTGCGTAAGGGCGGATTCATTTTGAACCGTCCGTCTTCCCGCAAATCGCTGTCATCCATCACCAGATAATGCGGTGCCGTCTCACAGGTTACATCCAATCCCTTGGCTTTTGCCTGCCGAATCAACTCCACACTTTCCTTTGTGGATATATGACATACATGATAGGCACACCCGATCTCCTCAACCAGTTTCAAATCACGAGCAATCGGCCCCCACTCACTCTCGGAGCAAATGCCGGCATGACCGTGCGCCTTGGCATAGTCCCCATCGTGAATGTACCCGCCGTGCAACAGGGCGTTATCTTCGCAATGTGCCACGATCACCTTGCCAAGCCTCTTGGCTTCCTGCATAGCTTGCCGCATCAGCGCTTGATCCTGCACGCCCCGTCCGTCATCCGAAAATCCGGCAACCAAGGGTGCCATGCCCGCCATGTCAGCCAATTGCTCGCCACGCTCTCCCACCGTAATGGCTCCATAAGGGAAAACCGCAATGCAAGCATCCGACTCGATCTTATCCGTCTGCATCTTTAGATGCTCTACCGTATCCGGCACCGGATTGAGATTGGGCATGGTACACACGGCCGTATAGCCACCGGCCGCCGCCGCCAATGAGCCGGAACGGATGGTTTCTTTATACAAAAAACCCGGCTCGCGAAAATGCACATGCACATCGCAAAAGCCGGGAAAAATAACATATTCAGAGTCGTCAACCATTTCGAGGGACGGAAAAAACGCCGCAACAGCGGGACAGAACTGCGGAAACGATTGCATCTTAAAAATTTTCGCTCTCAGTTGTGCCATACATATCCCCCTTTATTAACAAAAAACCTTGCTGGATGCAGCAAGGCAGCGGATACTACATCCGCAGCATCCAGACCCATCTTGCCGATCTCGCTGTATCGACTTAAAGATTGGTGATATTATACCATACCACCAATCCCTTGTCAACAAATCCGGTCAAAAAATTACTCAATTTCGCACACAAATCCATAGCGGCCAAGCCAATACCCATCTTCCCTCTTTTCCGCTTTTTCAGAAAGAAGCATTTTCCCTTTGCTCGGTACATGAATTTCGCCGCCTGCATTTACCGTAATCCGAAAAATACACCCTTGATAGTTACGCATAACGGTTACACAACCGTTCCCGCATACCGCAATCGAAATATCGCCTTTTTGTAAAACTTCATGGCGGTTTCGCATATCGGCCAATGTCTTGATGTATGCCAATATTTCATTTCCTTTAACCGCATCCCAGTCAAAAAATTTTCGACAAAACGGATCACCAAAGCCTTCACTGCC
>JAZNSU010000155.1:0-6711 GCA_045591385.1 Eubacteriales bacterium | reverse complement strand
GTTGTAATATAAGAAATAAGGAGATAGAAACATGAGTTTGATCGTACAAAAGTTCGGCGGATCCTCGGTAGCCAACCCCGAACGCGTCAGAAATGTCGCCGAGATCGTTACCGACACCTATAAGGCCGGTAATAAAGTCATCGTCGTCGTTTCGGCACAAGGCGATACCACCGACGATCTGATTGAAATGGCCGCGCAGATCAATGAGAATCCGTCCAAAAGAGAAATGGACGTTCTGCTCAGCAGCGGTGAACAGATCAGTATGTCCCTGCTTGCCATGGCCATCGAAAAGATCGGTTGCCCTGTCGTGTCCCTGACCGGCTGGCAGGTTGGCATCGAGTCTACCACCCACTACGGCAACGCCAAAATTAAGCGTGTTGACACCGAACGACTGGAAATGGAGCTGGATAAGAATAACATTATTATCGTAGCCGGCTTCCAGGGTATTAACCGCTATGAGGATATTACCACCCTCGGCCGTGGCGGTTCGGATACCACGGCAGTAGCACTGGCTGCCGCTCTTCATGCCGATCTGTGTCAGATCTATACCGACGTCGACGGCGTCTATGATGCCGACCCCCGTCTGGTTCCCAACGCCAAGAAATTGGATGAGATTACTTATGACGAAATGCTGGAACTGGCCACCCTCGGCGCACAGGTCCTGCATAACCGCAGCGTAGAATTGGCTAAAAAATATCATGTAAATATGGAAGTGTGCTCGAGCATGAACCGTGTGCCCGGCACCAAGATCAAGGAGGATTCTAAGGTGGAAAAACTGTTAATTACCGGAGTAGCAAGAGATAAGGACGTAGCCCGTATTGCTCTGACTGAAATTGAGGATGCCCCCGGCAACGCATTTAAGGTGTTCTCGCTGTTGGCCAAGGAGAAGATCAATGTTGATATCATTCTCCAGTCCATCGGCCGTGACGAGTCTAAGGACATCTCCTTTACCACAACCAAGGAGAACCTGCCCAAGGCTATCGAGGTGCTCAAAGCCAATCAGGCTTATATCGGCTTTAAGAATATTGAAACCGATGAAAAGATCGTTAAGGTGTCTGTGGTCGGCAGCGGCATGGCTTCTAATCCCGGCGTAGCCGCCAAGGTGTTTGAGGCGCTGTACGATGCTCACATCAACATTCACATGATCTCTACCAGCGAAATTAAGATCTCGGTACTGATTGATGCCGAGGACGGCGAAAAGGCCATGCGTGCCATTCATGACCGCTTCGAATTGCATAACTAAAAAAAATTAAAAAAAGACTTGCATTTGGGTGATCGTTGTGATATACTACGATCACCTAATTGTCAGGGTCTTTTTTTTGTGCGCTTTTTTCCTGACACAGGGAGGCAAAATAATAGGAGGTGCCGAAGAATGCGTGTTAAAATCACATTAGCTTGCACGGAATGCAAACAGCGTAATTATGACACAGTCAAGAACAAGAAGAACAGTCCTGACAGGCTTGAAATGAACAAGTATTGCCGTTTCTGCCACAAACACACCCTTCATCGGGAAAGCAAGTAAGGGGGATTTGTGAAGATGGCTACGAAAAACGAACAGCCGGTCAAGACAAAGAAGCCTCGCAAGAAGCTTTCGGTCGTTTTCAAACAGTTCTGGAGTGACCTGAAAAAGATCACCTGGCCCAACGGCAAAACCGTATTGAACAATTCGATCAAGGTTATCGTTTCCATGGTTGTAATTGCGGCAATCCTCGGTGTTGTCGATTTGGGGTTGACCAAACTGCTTGAACTTATCATTGCGTAAGAGAGGTATCACGAATGCCTGAAGCAAAGTGGTATGTAGCGCATACCTATTCCGGTTACGAGAATAAGGTCGCTGCCAATCTGGAAAAGATCGTGGAGAACCGTAATCTGCAGGATCTGATTCAGGCGGTCAAGATTCCGACCGAAATCGTTACCGAAATCAATGACAACGGAACCAAAGAAGTAGAACGTAAAGTCTTTCCGGGCTATGTGCTTGTGAAAATGGTGATGATGGACGATACCTGGTATATCGTTCGCAACATCCGTGGCGTGACCGGCTTTGTCGGCCCCGGCTCCAAGCCCATTCCGCTCACCGATGAAGAGGTCGAAAACCTCGGCATTGATCAGAAGACGATCGACGTTAACTTCGCTATTGGGGACAGTTTGCGTATTACCGACGGTCCGCTCGATGGATTTATCGGTACCGTTACCGAACTGGAACCCGAAAAGAACAGAGTCCGCCTCATCGTTCAGATGTTCGGCAAGGAAACCCCTGTCGATCTGGAACTGTCTCAGGTCGAAACTCTGTAACCATTCGCGCCCAAGCCTTTGAGTGGGAGGTGCGTCAGAGACGTGCCGCCGAACCACAATTTACCGTAGGAGGTGTATTCACATGGCTCAAAAGGTTGTTGGATATATTAAATTGCAGATCGAAGCCGGTAAAGCGACTCCGGCTCCTCCTGTTGGACCTGCCCTCGGTCAGCATGGTGTTAACATCATGGCTTTCACCAAGGAGTTCAACGAGAGAACTAAGAATCAGATGGGATATATTATTCCTGTCGTCATCACGGTTTACGCAGACAGATCCTTTACTTTCATTACAAAGACTCCGCCTGCTGCCGTTCTGATCAAAAAGGCCGCCGGTATTGAATCCGGTTCCGGCGTTCCGAACAAGAACAAGGTCGCCAGCCTTACTAAGGATCAGGTCAAGAGCATTGCCGAAACCAAGATGCCGGATCTCAATGCCGGATCTCTGGAAGCTGCCATGTCTATGGTCGCAGGTACTGCGAGAAGCATGGGCATCACCGTCGAGGAATAAGCCTGTCTTCTCATGTGGGAGGGACATCCCGAATTAACCACTTTTTGGAGGAATTATTATGTTTAGAGGTAAGAATTATCAGGAGAGCGCTAAGCTCATTGATAAGCAGAATCTCTACGACAGCGCCGAAGCTTTCGGCCTTGTTGTACAGACTGCAAAAGCCAAGTTTGATGAAACCGTTGAAGCTCATGTCAAACTGGGCGTTGACTCCCGCCATGCCGACCAGCAGGTTCGTGGCGCCATCGTTCTGCCCCACGGCACCGGTAAGAACACCCGTGTTCTCGTCTTTGCCCGTGGCGATAAGGCCGAGGCTGCTACCGCTGCCGGCGCTGAATTTGTCGGCGCTGAGGATATGGTGGAAAAGATCCAGAAGGAAAACTTCTTCGACTTTGACGTAGTCGTTGCCACTCCCGATATGATGGGCGTTGTTGGCCGTCTGGGTAAAGTCCTCGGTCCTAAGGGCCTGATGCCGAACCCCAAAGCCGGTACCGTTACCATGAATGTGGCCGATGCCGTTAAGGAAATCAAAGCCGGTAAGATCGAGTATCGTCTGGATAAGACCAACATCATCCATTGCCCCATCGGCAAGGCTTCCTTTGGTGCTGATAAGCTCAATGAGAACTTTGAAGCTCTCATCGGTGCTATCGTTAAGGCTAAGCCGGCCGCTGCCAAGGGTACTTATATTAAGAGCTGCGTCGTGGCTTCTACCATGGGCCCCGGCATCAAGGTAGCTACTACGAAGTATCTTGGCTAATTTCAATTTGTTGTTGACAAATTGTGTTTTATCTGCTATACTGTAGCAGTTGAAATGAATAACTTGGTTCATTCTTAAGACAGCAGGTGCATAAAGCATAACCGTTTACGGGCCCGCCGAGGAAGGAACAATCAGTAAAATTGCTGTATTGCGTCCTTTTCCGTGCCCGGAGAAGGACGCTTTTTTGTGCCATATACCAACGGGAGGTGAAAACTGTGCCAAGCAATAAGGTGCTTGAAGAGAAGAAGCAGATCGTTGCCGATCTCGTGGAGAACCTCAAAACTTCTGCCGCAGGCGTTCTGGTCGACTACAAGGGTATTACCGTTGAAGACGATACCAAACTCCGTAAGCAGTTGCGTGAAGCAGGTGTCCACTACGGTGTCTACAAGAATACGCTGATCCGTTTCGCTTTCAATGAGGTCGGTTATTCCGAACTGGATGAATGCTTAAACGGTACCACCGCTCTTGCTTACTCCGAGGATCTGGTCGCCGGTGCTAAAATTCTCTGCGATTTTGCAAAAGATCATGAAAACTTTACGGTCAAGGCTGGCTTCATCGAGGGTGAAACCCTGGATGCCGCAGGCGTTATGGCTCTCGCCAAACTGCCCGGTAGAGAACAGCTTCTGTCCATGCTTTGCTCCGCCCTTAACGGCAATCTCCGCGGTCTTGCGGTTGCCCTTAATGCGGTTCGTGAGAAAGCCGAAGAGCAGTCTGCATAAGACGGCCTAATTATCTAAAAACAAAAATATTATTTATTGGAGGATTACTAAAATGGCTTCTGAAAAGATCACTAAGTTTATTGAAGACATCAAGGCCCTTTCCGTTCTGGAACTGGCTGACCTGGTTAAGGCTATCGAAGAGGAGTTCGGCGTTACCGCTGCTGCTCCCGTTGCTGTTGTCGCTGCTGCTGGCGGCGATGCTCCCGCTGCTGCTGAACAGTCTGAGTTCACTGTTGTTCTCAAGGCTGCCGGCGCTAAGAAGATCGAGGTTATCAAGGTTGTTCGTGAGATCACTGGCCTGGGTCTGAAAGAGGCTAAGGAACTGGTTGACGGCGCTCCTTCCAACATCAAGGAGAACGTTTCCAAGGACGATGCCGAAGCTATCAAAGAGAAGCTCACCGCTGCTGGCGCTGAAGTTGAACTCAAGTAAGTTATCGTTTCGTAAAAAGCAGGAAGCAAAAATGCTTCCTGCTTTTTTCTTTTGCTAAAATTTTCATGAAAGCCCTTGACTTTTCCTGACTATAGTGGTATCTTATATTAGCACTCAATCATTTTGAGTGCTAAACTGAAAGGGGAGGCGTGAGTATGGACTTAAACGAGCGGCGATTACGGATCTTAAATACCCTCATTGATGCCTATATTGAGAGTTGTGAACCGGTAGGGTCAAAAGCGCCTGTCTTTGAAAAGTTCAATCTGTCTTCAGCTACCCTGCGTAACGAAATGGCAAGGCTGGAGGAACTGGGACTGGTCTATCAGCCGCATACCTCGGCCGGCCGTATTCCCAGCAATTTGGGCTATAAATACTATGTCGATCAGATTATGGCGGAACTGTCGCCCGACCCTAAGCAGGTCGATCGGATCCATCAAATGACCGAAGGGTTCTCTACCCGTCCCGAGCGCTTCTTATCCCAGTGTGCTCATATGGCCGCCGCCTTGACAAACTGTGCCGCCATCTCGGTTCATTCGATTGCGCAACATCGCAAAATCATTTATTTTGAATGTACTTGTATCGACGAACGCAATATCGCTATTATTGCTGTTATCGGTCGAGATCAGATTAAAACCAGCGTTTTTACCGCCAATATGCCGATCAGCATTAACGATGCTACCGTGCTCAATCGTATTTTGAATGTGAATTTGACGGGGATTGAAATCTCTCAGATCACCCCCACCATGTTCGATATGATCGAAGGGGAGATCGTGCGGTATGTCCCGTCCATGATGGGTATCTCCCGTCATATTCGTGCCATTATTGAAGAACTGGTGGATGTGGAAATGGTCGTGTGTGGCGAGAGCAATCTGTTGCAGTACCCCGAATTCTACGATATCGGACGGCTGAAACAATTCTACGATGTGATTGCCGACCGTCATAATTTCAATAAAATGGTCGTTATGCCGCAGGACGGCAACATTCAGGTGAGTATCGATCCCGAATTTTTCCCCAATGCTTCGCTGATTACCGCCTCGCTGGGGGATAGTGAAAAGGGAAATACCACCATCTCGGTCGTAGGCCCTATGCGCATGAACTATCAGCGCATTTTATCGGATATGAAATATTTTTCTTATATCGTCTCCAAACTTATGCTTGGCGACGGGCAAGATACAAAGGAGAACTAAATATGGCAAATAAAAAGCAAGATACGCCAAATGAAGAACCTAAGGTAACTAAATTGCCGATGGATGAAGAATCGTTTGATGCGCTGATCAAGGAAAATGTAAAGATCGGCGAAGAACTGGATGCCGCTTTGGCCGCCGGTGCTTCGGTTAAAAAAGAACTGGACGAAGAAAAAGATCGGTATTTGCGCCTCATGGCCGAATACGATAACTATAAAAAACGTACCCAGCGCGAAAAACAACAAACCTATAGCGATGCCAAAGCCGATACCTTAACGGCATTTCTGCCCATGATCGACAACCTGAAACGTGCCGCCGCCAGCCCCGCTGAAGACGGCGTTGCTATGAAAAAGGGCGTCGAAATGATACTGGCTCAAGCATCGGAAATTTTAACCAATTGCGGTATCGAGGAAATCCAAGCCCTCGGCCAAACCTTTGACCCCATGCTCCACAATGCCGTCCTTCACGTGGATGATGAAAATTTCGGCGAGCAGGAAGTAGTCGAAGTCTTTGAAACCGGTTATAAAATCGGCGATAAGATCATTCGCCATGCCATGGTTAAAGTAGCAAACTAATAAATTATTGAATTATATATATGGAGGAATCAATCAATGAGTAAAATTATCGGAATCGACTTAGGTACAACCAACTCTTGCGTCGCCGTTATGGAAGGCGGCGAGGCCGTCGTTATCCCCAACGCCGAAGGCGGCAGAACCATCGCTTCTGTCGTAGCCTTCTCCAAGACCGGCGAGCGTATGGTCGGCCAGATCGCCAAGAATCAGGCCATCACCAACCCTGACAAGACCATCAGCTCCATCAAGCGT
>JAZNSU010000154.1:0-18971 GCA_045591385.1 Eubacteriales bacterium | reverse complement strand
GAGGAAGTATGGAACTTATTAAAGCCGGTAAAATTGTGAATACCCACGCCATTCGTGGTGATATAAAAATTGATGTGTGGATGAACGATGCCAGAGATCTGTGCGAGATCTCCACCATCTACATTGGCGGCAAACCCTTTGCCGTCCAGAGTGCCCGTGCCCAGCGCGCATTGGCCATTGTTCACCTCAAAGGGGTGGACTCGATCGAGGCCGCCGAAACGTTAAAGGGACGGGAAATTGAAATTGAAAAGACCGATGACCTGTTGGATGAGGGCGAGTATTTTATCGAGGATATTATCGGGTGTGAGGTGTATGACATCGATTCCAATGAGCACTACGGCGTGATTGTGGATGTCTATCCCGGTATTGCCAACGATGCGTATGAAATTCGTTTAAAATCGGGTAAGCAAGTGCTTTTTCCTGTGATCAAGGATGTAATTATCGACACCGACATCGAGGCCAAGACCATTAAAATTCGTCCGCTGGGAGGCATGTTCGAGATATGAGGATCGATATTCTGACTCTGTTTGACGAGTATATGGATATGGTGCTTGGACAGAGCATCCTGGGTCGCGCCCGGAAGGCGGGATATCTGGATATCCGTACCCACAATTTCCGAAATTGGGCCACCGATAAACATTCCACCGTGGACGATACGCCCTACGGCGGCGGCAAGGGGATGCTCTTAAAGCCCGACCCCATTTGCGCTTGTTATGACGAGGTGACGCGTGACGCCGAGAAAAAGCCGCTGACCGTCTATCTTTCGCCTAAGGGTCAGGTGTTGACCCAAGAGATTGCCCGCCGCTACGCCAAGGAAGACCGCATTGTCTTTGTTTGCGGGCATTATGAGGGCGTGGATCAGCGTGTGATCGAGGAGATTGTGGATGAGGAGTTGTCGATTGGCGACTATGTACTCACCGGCGGGGAATTGGCCTGCGCGGTGGCGGTCGATTGCGTCTGTCGCATGGTAGAGGGTGTGCTCGACAGCGAGGAATGTTTTGAAGAAGAGAGCCATTATAACGGCTTATTGGAATATCCGCACTATACCCGTCCCGTGGAGTTTCGGGGGCGTCGGGTGCCTGAGGTCTTATTAGAGGGCAAGCACGCTGAGATCGAGCGGTGGCGGCGGGATAAGATGCTGAAGATCACCAAGGAACGCCGCCCCGATATGCTGCGCAAGGTGGAGTTGACGGCGGAGGACTTGGATTTTTTGGAAAAAATGGACACGGAATGATCCGTGTCCTTTTTCTATGCTCGTGTTTTTTGATAGAGATATTGCAGGGTGTGCAGGTTGTAGCGCAGTACCATCAGGGGCAGCAGGCTTAGCAGGGCGTTGATCGCCGCAATGGGGATGGCATAGGAGAGTGGCAAAAATAAAAATAACAACAGCCCGCCGCATATGTTTTCGAGGTGGATCAGGATGCCGTAACGGCTTTCCAATAAAAACCGTGCTAAAAATTCTGAATTTCGCTCGACATGATCCTTGTGAAAGCCGGTAAAACCGCCCAGTTCGGGAATGTGATCTTTCCACTTGCGGATCCCGATTGTCTTGTAAAAGCGTCGTTTCCGTTTGCCGATTGTCCAGGGCTCGGCAAACCAACGCTGGGGCAAGCGGCGCAGAAGAAAAGCGCCCAACCCATCTAAGGCAATGACTGCCGCCGTACCACCGAATACATATAGAGCACCGGTAAAGCCGTGCGCCGCCCATAAAATCAGGTCGGATAGGGCAATTATAATGAGATACAGTCGCATGGCTGTGCTTCCGCCTTTTCTCCGTACTCATGCTCGTAGCGGGAGCGCCAGAGTGCGGTATTTTTTTCGCTCATCTCCCTGACATTCTGCGCTACCCGTTTGGTCGGGTCGGGGAAGATGGGCGGCAGATAATGTATGGTATAGGCCTGAATGGGAATTCCGTCGGCATCAAAGCGGTGGGTGTCACGCATGGTGATAAAGCAGGGAAGCACGGGCGCGCCGCTCTTGGCTGCAAAATGAAAAGCGCCGTTTTTGAGGGGGCGAGGCTTGCGGTAGTTGTACCACATCGCCTGTTCGGGATAGATCAGAATCTTCTCGCCGCGTTTGAGTAGGGTATCTACCGCATGGAGCAATTCCTTAAATACCTGCAGATCGCCCGCCAGCGGCAGGGTGTTGCAATGGCGGAAAAAATAGCCGTAGATGCCGCGGAACGAGGTAAAATTCCCCTCCCTTATGATCTTCCATAATCGTTTGCGCCCCAGCCGTTTCTCGATGGGTTTGAAGATGGCATAGTTATCGTTGGGGTGAAAATGGTTGCAGGTCAATATGACGCCCCGATTGGCAACGGCATCATAATTTTCCAATCCCACGACCCGCTCAATCACCAGTTCTCCTCGCGCAATGCGGCGGTCATAAAAGGTTTTGGCGCAGAAATTTGCTAACTCTGAGGATATTTTAGTTAATAATTTACTATGAGTATAGTCTACTTGTCCCGCTTTTAACGGAACGGTGGGGGGATCGGCCTCGATGTCCCGATCAAAGATGCCGGCCGACTCATACTGTGACAGGCGCATGAGTGCCGCCTGCCGTGCGGGAGCGATGCGGGCGTTTAGAGCAAAACGCAAGGGAGTTTCAAAACCGGCCTTGGCGGCTCGCCGTGTTTCTTGTTTGGCTAGGATTACCAAATTGTCGTATTGCTCCTGATCGCGTTGCTGTCCTTGATAGGACTCCAACTCCTGCAAAATGCTCTCATAATATACTGTCTTTTTAGCATAGTACCAGAATCGGTTTTCATAGGAGATGCCGCTGTAATGCCATGGTTTGAAATTGATCTTGAAATGCACCAACGCCGGCACATCGGTAGGATCGCAATGATCAAAGGCGGTCTTATTCCATGTGGTGGGCAGTAGGGCCACCTGATTGTGAAACAAAATATTCAGATAATCCTGATCCTGCGTAACGGGGAAGGTATGCTTGGCCATCAAACGATCCAGCGCTTCCAACAGACGGATCTTTCGCAATTTGGCCAGATCCATGACCAATACGCCTGCGTTAAAATATTCATGGCGGGAGATGCCGAGCAACTGTTCCACATAGCGCCCGAAGACATCAACGGTGGCCATGACCTCTTCATTGATGGCACCCAACGGCATTCCGCCCAGATCGCTGTCGTACAACTTGGCAATATCGTCATTAACAAGGATATCGCAATCCAGATATAGCCCTCGATCATACTGCGGGAACAGGGTGGGGATAAAGAAGCGGTAGTAGGTGGCCTTGGTGTAGTAATCCCGCAGATGCAACGCTTGTCCGAATGTGATCAGAGAGGAAGACACATCGGTAAAGGCGATGGAGAGCCTCTCGTCTTGCATGGCGCATAGGTTTTCCTTGTGCACATCGGATAGATGTTCGATCAGCACATGCACCTGTAGCGGGCGGGAGGTGTGGGTGCGCATCGAGCGCAATGCCACTGCCAGATAGGGGGCATACCCATCGTCAACGGCGCAGAATATGGGAATCGGGTTCATGATACGTTCCTCCATAGTTTTCTTTTGCTGCCAGTATAACGGGAAATACCGGTAGAAACAACCTACTTAGCGCTAAGTGTTCCCGCCGCTGAAAAATTAGGAAATAGAATAAAAAAACCCTCACTCTCCTATCGGGAGAGTGAGGGTAGAGTGCCGTAGAATGGTAGTAGAGTCAATATCCAAGGGGTTGGTCAATCAAAATAATTTCGATATTGGTGTTCATAGGACAAGCCCACAATACCGCCAGTTCCCGACAGATGCGCTCCGGGCTCTGACAGTCAAAGCACCGCCCGCCCTTAACACAGGGCGTGGCCTTGTTCAGCCGTTTGGCATTGAGGGGTGCCGCGATGTTGCGGGCGCGATGGAGTGCCGATTCAAAATCGGGTGCAACCTTGTTTTTGCCGACCAGCAGGTATACTTTTTTGTGGCCGTAGAACATGGAGGCCACTCGATTGCCGATGCCGTCAATGTTGATAATCTCGCCTTTTTCGGAAAGGGCGTTGACCGAAGTCAGGTAAACATCGGCAACGGCGGCTTTGGTCAGATCGCCGCCTTTCCAGTGCCAGTGCACCGTGTTATGACTTTGCAGGCGGTCATACAATCCCATCTGCTCGACGGTCATCGAGCCGCCAATGCCGACCGATACCCCGTCAATGACGGTATCTAAATAGTCGGCCGCTTGTTCGGCGGTGGCAAAGGTCGATATGGTATAGCCTTTTTTTCGTAGTGTTTCGAGCATGGGAATCACCGTTTGAGCCGTTTATCCGATCGGGTGGCAAGGGATGTGCCCACGCTCTGGAAGATCTGTACCAGTACGATCAAAAGGATGACGGCAACCACCATGACAACATACTTATACCGATAGTAGCCGTAGTTGATGGCGATCTTGCCCAGACCGCCGCCGCCGATAATGCCCGACATGGCCGAATAGCCTAAAATGGTGGTAATACCGATGGTGATGTTGGAGAGCAAAGAGGGCACGCTTTCGGGGATCATCACGCGGGTGATGATCTGCAAGGGCGAGGCGCCCATGCTCTGCGCCGCTTCAATGATGTTGGGGTTCACTTCCCGCAAACTGCTTTCCACCAGGCGCGCCACAAAGGGGAAAGAGGCAATGACCAGAGGCACAATGGATGCCACCGTGCCGACCGAGGTGCCGACAATGGCGCGGGTTAAGGGGATGACCAGAATCATCAAAATCAAGAAAGGCACCGAGCGCAGGAGATTGACGATCACATTCAGGGTCTTCATTACCCAACTTGGCAGGGGCATGACCCCGTTTTTCTCGCCGACCACCAGCAGTACGCCGATGGGAAGACCCAAAAGCAGGGCAAAGGCGGTGGCCAGTACCGTGACATAAACGGTTTCCCAAGTCGCCAGTAAAAACTCACTTTGGATAATTTCCCAAGCTTCGCTTAGGGCTTCGGGGGTAAAGAATTTATCCACGCTTGTCCACCTCCTCAATGATGATATCGGGTGTAGCGCACAGATAGGTAACGGCCGCATCCAACTGCGCCCGCTCGCCGGGGATACCCAGAATCATGTGCCCGAACACCTTGTCGCCGATGCACTTGGTCGATGCCGCCAAAATATTGGCGGGGATGCCGATATCAATGGCCATCTGGGTGATTAGCGGGGTACGGGTAGCGCGAGCGCCATTAAAGACGACACGGATCACATTTTCATCCTCGATCGCCACCGCTTCATTGACTCCTTCGGGGAATACCAACTTTTTAGCGGCGTGGGAGCGGGGATTGGAGAAAATATCGCTCACCTTGCCCTGCTCCACCACCTGTCCTTGGTCGAGAATGGCTACATGAGTACAAATCTCCTCAACCACACTCATCTGATGGGTAATAAGGATAGCGGTAATGCCCATCTTGGCGTTGATATCCCGAATCAGTTCCAGAATGGCATGGGTCGTCGTCGGGTCAAGGGCGCTGGTGGCTTCGTCACACAGCAAGACCTTCGGATCGGTCGCCAGCGCACGGGCGATGGCCACACGCTGTTGCTGACCGCCTGAAAGTTGGGCGGGATAGGCCTTGGCCTTATCGGGCAAGCCAACCAGCTCCAGCAGTTCACGCGCACGCTCCCGTGCTTTCGCGCGGGAGGTGCCCGACAGTTCTAAGGGGAAACAGACATTATCCAAGCAGGTGCGCTGCATGAGCAGGTTAAAGCCTTGGAAGATCATGGAGATCTGCCGCCGAACCGGACGCAGTTGCTTCTCGGAAAGGGCGCCGATATCCAGTCCGTCGATCAAAACGGTTCCAGAAGTGGGGCGCTCGAGCATATTGATGCACCGCACCAAGGTGCTCTTGCCGGCACCGCTCATGCCGATAATGCCGTATATCTGTCCGTCCTCTACCGTGAGCGACACGTTGCGCAAAGCGTCCAGCGCGCCCTCGGCGGTGGGAAAGGATTTGCAAAGATTTTGGATTTCAATCATGTTATTTCAGAGCGTCCAGCGTGGTTTGCTTGCCGCCGTACAGCCCCAGCGGTTCGACATGGATGGCGGCTACCGAGACGATGTCGGTACCGTTCTGGGCATTAAAGTCATCCAGATAGGGCAGGTGCTGGAAGTAGTTGGCGTCCACTTCTCCTGCATCCACAACATTGTTCGGCTGGACATAGTCGGTATACTCGATGACTTCCAGCGTGATGTTCTTCTCAGCCAAAATCTCTTTGGCGACTGCTAAAATTTCAGCGTGAGGGGTGGGAGAAGCGGCTACGGTAATCTTGGCACCACTCAGCAGATCGTATTTGATCTGGGAATTGTAGCCGTCGGTCAACGCATCGACGGTAGAAACGACAGCGCCATTGTACTTTTCGGCAATGAAATCGGCAACTTTTTTGCTTTGCAATGCGGCAACGAGAGCCTGAATCTTGGCCTCACCCTCTTTGCCTTTCTTGACCGCCAGAATGTTGGAGTAGAAAGAAGAGGAGCCTTCGGCGGCCAGCGAATCAGACACGGGGTTGAGTCCCGCCTCGATGGCGTAGTTGGAGTTGATTACGGCATAGTCCACATCCTGCAACACATTCGGCAACTGCGCCGCCTCAACCTCTTTGAAATTGATGTTGTGCGGGTTGTCGGTGATGTCACGGATGGTGGCGGTGATGCCGGCATCGGAATCGAGCTTGATGTAGCCCAGTGAGTCCAGCAGGAGCAGGGCACGAGCTTCATTGGTGGTGTCATTCGGTACGGCAATGGTGATGCCTTTGCCGCCGCCGCAGCCGACCAGTAGGGTCAGCGCCAGCGCGGCGCACACAATCAGCGATACGATTTTTTTCATGGGAGATTCTCCTTTCAAAATAAAAAAGAGGGAAGCCGGCAGTAGCTTCCCTCAAAAATTACGGAACCAGGAAAGACTACTTACGATTACACGATAAAACGGCACATGCTGCACATGTGCATTGCCATATCCATCATCGCGCGCATCTTCATAGTCGCTCTCCTTCGGTTTTTCTTTATTGTACCGAATTTTTCCCCATTTGTCAATGATTTATCGTTCGCTTTCCTCTTTCTCAGGCGGTTCGGCGGAAAAGATAAAATCATCGATGTCTTTTTTCGGCTTTTGTTCGTCTTGCATAGGCACACACCTTTCCCGTTTTTCTTAGTGTATGCCCGATCCGCGGCATTTAGCCCTGTTATTTTCAGTATCCGACCACTAATCCCAGCAACAAAAGCAAACCGGTCAAAAACAGATTACAGAGTTGGAACTTGAAACTCCATTTGGCCCATTGTCCGTAACTGACCTTGGCCAGCCCTAAACTGATCAACAAGGCGGGATTGGTCGGGTAAAAGACGTTGGAGAACCCGTCTCCAAACGCGAAAGCCAACACGCACAACTGCGGCGAAATGCCGAACACCTGCGCCAGCGGTACGATCAGCGGTATCAGCATAAAGGCTTTGGCTGAGCCCGACGGGATAAAGAAATTCATCACCAAAACAATCAGATAAATAAAGAGGATGACCACCCAGTTGGGTAGCGTTTGCGCCAGTCCGACCGCTCCGTTTAGAATGGTGTCGAGCACCTGTGCCTGCTCTAAGGTGTATGTAATCGAGGAGGCCATCAGGATCATCAGAACCGCCGGTAAAATATTCACCACGCCCTGAAAAGCGGTAGAACCCAGTTTGCCCACGCTCATGCCCGATACCAGAGTGGCGGTAACGCCCGCCAGTAAAAACATCACCGCGACGATGATCATGGTCAGATCCTGCAGGGAGGAAATGAAGCCGGAACAGAGAATGGTCAAAAGACCAAGGCCTAAAATGGAGGCAAAGCAAATGAGCCCGCGATCCATTGGCTGATGGCGTTCAAAGGTCAGTTGAGCGGTATCGTCCAGCGGCCGTTCGATCTTTTTGGCGTAGAGCCGTACAAATACAAACAGCAGGCCGTAAATAAGCACAAAGGCAAGCAGGCGCATCCACACGCCCGAGAACACGGGCAGTCCCGCCAACTGTTGCGCCACGCCTACGGTAAAGGGATTGCAAACACCCGCCGCAAAGCCGCAGCCGGCGGCCAGTAAACTCATGGCTACGCCCGTCAGCGCATCCCAGCCGAGGTTCACGGACAGCGCCACTACAATAGGCACTAACGGAACGCACTCCTCAAAGGAGCCGATCATGGTGCCCATGCCCATGAAAAAGAGCAGAATGACCGCCATAAGCCGATAGCGTACCCGCCCGAAGCGGTGCACCGTGCGGTCGAGCATATATTTCATCAGACCGCATTGATCCAGACTGTTGAAAATACCGCCGATGACCAGTAAAAAGGCGATGACAGCGATCAGCGAGCCGCTCCCCTCACTGCCCAGCACCAAAAAGGGCGAGGCCGCCCATTGCCAGAACGGGATATGCCCGCCGGGGATGAGCAGAGTCAGTATGTAGGTGGCTACCATCAGCACAAAAATGACACCGATGGCCGTGAGAAAGGATCGGATCCCGATGGTGGATCCGCCTTGTTTGTTATCTTTCATTCGTTCAGTTCCTTAAAATTTATTCCCGCAATAGGCGCAGAATTTGGCCTCGTCGGGATTGACCCGCCCGCAGGCAGAGCAACAATGTTCCTTGGGTGGTATCTTAGCGCCGCAATAGCAACAAAAGGCGGCATCTTCGGGCAGTTGCCGTCCGCATTCGATGCAGAATACCCCTTGGGGTGCTGCTTTGGGTGCGGGAGCCGGGGGCGGAACGGGAATGGGCGTCGGTTGGGGTGCAGACGGGGTCGGCGCGTCAGCCACGACCTGATTGGCGGGGTTGAGAAAATAATCGACGGGGACTTTGGTCGGCTGCGCCACCGCGCCAATGATGGCCGAGGCGGCCGCCGTTAGGTCGCGGTCATACCATTCATAGCGGGCGCCGGCTGCCTGTGCCAGCGAAAAACGAAGGTTGACGGCGGTACCGTTTTGCCAAGGGATAAAACGAATGACACAACTTCCGCCGTTGAAATTATATTTCATGGAGAAATTCAAACCAAAGGTCAAGGTATGATAGGGCTCTTCCCGACACTCGCGGCGAAACTGGTCATTGCCCGTGGCCGACAGGTAGCCTTGATAGACCTGAGGCACCGGCGCATCAAAGTAATAACAAATATCTCTTCTCATGAAAAATCTCCTTATCGGTTGATGGTATTATTATAGGATACTTTTGAGAATATGGCAAGAAAAAAGGACAATTTAGCATCATAATTCAGCCGGTTAAACTAATTTAAAGCCAAAGACCTCCATTGGAAGTCTTTGGCTGTTACAAATTATCATCGGAGTAAATAGTTCCTAGAAATGAAAGATGGATATAAAATTTTTTCTATTCGCATTAAGGATGAAACAGTTACTACCTTGGATGAATTAACTAAGCAGACAAACCGATCCAGAAACGAACTTATCAATATTTTGCTTGATTTTGCGATAGAAAACAGTGAAGTAAAATAAAAAAGCACCTGACTTTTGCATTTAAAGTCAGGTGCTGATTTTTGATTTTATTGGACAGACGGCCTCGGCTGTCGGCCTCCGGTGGGTCGAATCTACTCTGACGGAGTTTTTGGTGATATTCCGCCGCCTACGGAGTAACCATCTTCACTATTATTTCTTAATTTTAAAAATTCCGAGCCAATAAGAGAAAAGTGAAGAGGGAATAGTGAAAAAGTAAAAATCCCCGTATCTTACGATACGAGGATTTTTGGTGGGAGATGGTGGATTCGAACCACCGAAGGCGTTGCCAGCAGATTTACAGTCTGTCCCCTTTGGCCACTCGGGAAATCTCCCATGTTATGGAGCTGGTGAACGGAATCGAACCATCAACCTGCTGATTACAAATCAGCTGCTCTGCCTATTGAGCTACACCAGCATTTATTGTCCATTCATCAGCGCAACAATGATTATAGCAGAAATCGCCCCTGTTGTCAACACAAAATTTTTATTTTTCTTCTTTCTTCTCCATAGGGAATGTGGTATACTGTAGAAAAGAAAAATCAGGAGGCGACCATGCCCTTTTTACCGATTACAAAAAAAGAAATGACCGCCCGCGGTTGGGATGCGCCCGACTTCGTGTTGGTCACGGGTGATGCCTATGTCGACCACCCCTCGTTCGGCACCGCCATCATTTCCCGCGTGCTCGAATCGGTCGGCTATCGGGTCTGTATCGTGTCCCAGCCGCGGTGCGATGCCGATTATCAGCGCTTCGGCGCGCCCTGCCTCGGCTTTTTGGTCAACGGCGGCAACATCGATTCGATGGTCGCCCACTATACTGCCGCCAAAAAGCGCCGCAGTGACGACGCCTATACTCCAGGCGGCAAGGCAGGCGCCCGCCCCGACCGCGCCACTATCGTATATTCGCAAGCCATCCGCCGCCTGTATCCTGACAGTTATATTGCCATCGGCGGACTGGAAGCCTCCTTGCGACGCTTCGCCCATTATGATTATTGGGACGACGCCGTGCGCCCCTCGATCTTGCTCGATGCGCAGGCCGACCTGCTTATGTACGGCATGGGTGAAAAGCATATCGTAGAACTGGCCACCCGACTGGAAAACGGTGAGCGCCCCATTGATCTGTTGGGCACCTGCTACGCCGTCAAAACGGCCGACTATGCCCCCATGCCCGTCAAGGAATGCCCCTCTTTCGAAGCGGTGAGCGCCGATACCGAAAAGGGCAGACGGGACTATGCCATCGCCTGCCGCATCCAGCAAAGTGAGCACGATCCCGTGCGCGGCAAAACGGTCATTCAACGCCACGGCGATACCATCGTGGTACAAAATCCCCCTATGCCGCCGCTGACCACCGAGGAAATGGATCGGGTCTACGCCCTGCCCTTTATGCGCAATTACCACCCCTCTTACGATAAGATGGGCGGCGTCCCCGGCATTGAAGAGGTCAAATTTTCCATTATCCATAACCGCGGTTGTTTCGGCGCCTGCAACTTCTGCTCCTTGGCCTATCACCAAGGCCGACAGATCGCCTGCCGCAGCCACGAATCAGTGCTGGAAGAGGCAAGAACCATCACCGAAATGCCGGATTTCAAGGGCAATATCCACGACGTCGGCGGTCCCACTGCCAACTTCCGCCGCTCCTCCTGTGTCAAACAGGAGAAAAACGGCATGTGCCCTGATAAAAAGTGTCTGGCGCCCGACCGATGCCCCGCCGTGCAGGTCGACCATAGCGATTACCTTTCGCTGCTGCGCAAACTGCGGAAACTGCCCAAGGTCAAGAATGTCTTTATCCGTTCGGGCATTCGCTTTGACTATCTGATTGCCGACAAGGACGAAACCTTTTTTAAGGAATTGGTGACCCACCACGTCAGCGGTCAGCTCAAAGTCGCCCCCGAACATTGCTCGGCCAATGTGCTGAAGCATATGGGAAAACCCCGCATCGAGGTCTATAATCGATTTAAAAAGCGCTTCTATGAACTAACGGCCGCCGTTGGCAAAAAGCAGTATCTGGTGCCCTATCTGATGTCCTCGCACCCCGGCTCCACCGTGGCTGATGCCATTGAACTGGCACTGTTTTTGAAGCGGGAGCGGATGCGCCCCGAGCAGGTGCAGGATTTTTATCCTACCCCCGGTACCGTTTCCACCTGTATGTTCTATACGGGGCTGGATCCCTATACGATGGGAAAGGTCTATGTGCCGCGCACCCCGCAGGAAAAGGCCAAACAGCGTGCCTTGCTCCAGTATTTCAAACCCGAGAACTATGCCTTAGTGTTAAAGGCTTTGCGGGACTGCGGCCGTACCGACCTGATCGGTCACGGCAAGGACTGTCTGATCCCTCCGCCCCGCCGTAACGTTGTTATTAAGAAAACAAGGAGATCAACATGAAACTCTTATCGATCGGAAACTCCTTTTCGCAAGACCCTCACGCCCATCTGCATGATTTAGCGACGCAAAACGGGCTGGATATCTATGCCGTTAACCTCTATGTATCGGCTTGCAGTCTGCATACCCATGCCGTCAACCTCGCAGAAAATAATCCCGCCTATGATCTGGAAATCAACGGCAAACCGACAGGCGAGAAAATCAGTATTGCCGATGCCCTGAAGATGGACGAGTGGGATGTCATTACCCTCCAGCAGGTCAGCGGTCTTTCGGGCTTGCGGGATACCTATTTTCCATGGTTTGAACAGGTGTTTCAAACGGTAAAGACGGCCTGCCCCAAGGCGCAGATCTGGTTCCAGTATACCTGGGCTTATGCCACAAACTCCGACCATAAGCACTTCAAATTCTACGATAACAACCAACAAACCATGCTCGCCCGTGCTGCCGAGTGCAGGGATATGGTCGTGCAAAACTGGGGTCTGCCAGTCATCCCCACCGGCGACGTGATTCAACGCTTGCGCCCCATCTTGGGCGAGGACAAACTTCATCGGGATACCTTTCATCTATCCTATGATTACGGCCGTCTGGCGGCTGCCGCTACTTGGATCAAAACCCTAACGGGTCAAAACCTCAAATTACAGCCCTATGCCGATCTCGACCCCGCCCTTACCGACCGTATCTTTGCTGAGGTAAATGCGCTATGAACTTTTCTGAATTGATTACCGTTCGCCAGTCCGACCGCGCCTATTTGGACAAGTCGGTCGAAAATGAAGAATTAGAACAAATTTTAGAGGCCGCCCGCTTAGCGCCCTCGGCCTGCAACGGTCAGCCCTATCTCGTTACCGTCTGTCAGGGCGAAACGGCCAAAAAGGTGGCTAAATGCACGCAGGGTATGGGCATGAACGGCTTTGCTACGCAGGCTCCCGTTATGCTGGTACTGTCCGAACAGCCTTATGTCAAATCGGCAGCGCTGGGCGCCAAACTCAAACATAACGATTACCGCAGTATCGACATCGGCATCCTCGCCGCCTATATCACGGCGCAGGCCGCCGATCTGGGGCTGGGCAGTTGTATCTTGGGCTGGTTTGATGATGAGAAAATTCGTGCCATTTGCGATCTGGACACTCCCGTGCGCCTATGCATTACGCTGGGTTACCCCGCAGGTGATACCCGCTCCAAAAAGCGCAAATCCAAAGAACAACTCATCCAATATAAATAAAAAATCACCCGTAAGGGTGATTTTTCTTATATCTGTTCTAACAATGCCGTACAGCCTTTGACGATCTGGTTGTAGACGGTTTCAAAATTGCCCGAATACCACGGATCTTCAATGTCACCGGGGGTATCGGTAAAATCCATCAAACGGGATACCTTATGCGCATCATCCTGCCCGATAATGGCCATCAACCGAGGCAGATTATACCGCTCCATCACGATCACATAGTCAAACTCGTCATAATCGGCACGGGTGATCTGGCGGGCGCGGTGTTTGCCGTAGGGGATGTTGTGGGCATCCAGCGTACGGGCGGCGGCGGGGTAGATGCTGTTGCCGATCTCCTCGCGGGAAACCGCCATCGACTCTATGTGCACATCCATGCCTTTGGCCAAATGCTTGCACACATACTCGGCCATCGGTGACCGACAAATATTTCCATGACACAAAAATAAAATCTTTTTCATTGCAGCACCTCTGTCTTAACTCCGTTCTCGCTGAAAAAGTCGGCCAAGGCATCCAGATACCCCTTGCCATCTACCAGATAGGCCATGCCGTGCCCCGCCTTAGGCACCGTCACCAGGCGCTTGGCGGTGGGACAGGCATCATAATTCTCCTGACTCATCCGACAGGGAACATAATCGTCGGTCTCGCCATGGATGAAGATCACAGGCACCGTGCAACGTTTGATCGCCTCAATGGGTGAAATTTCTTCCACATTAAAACCACCAAACAGCCGCGCGCCCAGTTTTACAAACGGATATAATAATTTGGACGGTAATCCCATCTGGTCGATCACCTTTTGGATAATAGCCTTGGCTGAGGTGAATCCACAATCGGCCAAAATTCCAACCACCTGAGTAGGCAGCTCCCGTCCGGCGGCGCATAACACGGTAGCGGCACCCATCGAGATGCCGGTTAGTATGATTTTTTGTTTTTCACCAAAACGTTCAGTGATATAAGAAAGCCAAGCCAAACAGTCCCGACTCTCGTTCACGCCAAAGGTGATGACCCGCCCCTCACTCTTGCCGCAGGCTCGCTGATCCACGATCAGCACATTCCGTCCTAGCGCAAAGGCACGCTGTACCCCGCCGCACAAATCCCGCTCGGCCGAACCGCGGTAGCCGTGAAACATCAGTTCTATCGGTGCACCGGCGGCATACTCATAGTATTTGCCGTGGAGTCTGAGTCCGTCAAACGAGGGGATAGTGACCGACTCGTGTGGCATAGCCATCACTTCATCGTTCCACTTCTTCATGATGTCATGATAGGGCAGATAAATCTCCCCCGGCGGCAGCGAAAAACCGCCGGTCTGTTTCTTTCTGGGCGAGTAAAACGCCATAAAAAAACAAATCAAAGCGGTCAGCAAACACAAAATAAGCAAAACACCGATCACGATGAGTGCGGGTATCATGATATCATCTCCTTTTGCCATAGTATATCATAAGAAAAAAGAAAAAGAAAGGGCTTGCCTTTTCTTCATAAATCGTTTACAATTAGGCAGGAGTGTGATAAAAATGTATATTCCTGTCAACTATAAAAACAAAAAACGCTATAAACTGGCCAAATACCCCATTCGTCAGCCGCGCATTATTGCATGGCTGATCTATCTGATCTCCCGCATCGGTCTGATCGGAAAAGATTACAAAATTGAGAAGATCAATATGGAGGGACTCAAAGGCGGCTATTTCCTGTTGAGTAACCATATGTATTTTATCGATTTTCTCATTTGCGCCGTGGCTACGGACGGTCGTCGGCTCAATAACGTCGTGTCCTTCGACGGGTATTACCGCCGTCCTTGGCTGATGGAACTGATCGGCTCGATCGGCACCCGTAAATATGTGATGGATCTGCATCTGATTAAGTCGATCAATAAGGTGCTCAAGCGGGGCGACATATTAAGTATGTATCCCGAAGCACGGTACACCCCCGCCGGTATCACCAACTACCTGCCTGAATCGCTGGGTAAATTGATCAAGATGAACAAGGTGCCGGTTGTGATCTTGTTGCATCACGGCAACCACCTCTATTCGCCTTTTTGGGATTTCCGCCATAAGCGCAAAGCCCCCATGCGTGCCACCATGACTCAGATCCTCACCGCTGAGCAGGTCAAGTCCATGACGGTCGATCAGATCAACGCCGCCGTGCGGAAGGCTATGCAGTACGACGATTATCAGTGGCAAAAGGATAATCATATCCGCATCACCGAACCTTTCCGCGCCCAAGGCCTACATAAGATCTTATATCAGTGTCCCCATTGTAAAGTCGAGTCGGAAATGGCTTCGGATGGCGCTGAACTCTATTGCAAGGCCTGCGGCAAACGCTGGCTGTGGCAGGAAGATGGGTATCTTAAGGCGTTAGAGGGCGAAACCGAGTTTGACCATATCCCCGATTGGTTCATGTGGCAACGTTCACAGGTCGAGGAACAGATCGAAAAGGGTGAGTATTTCTTTGAGGACGAAGTGGAAATTTATTCTTTGCCCCGCTCCATGTTTACCTTCTTAGGTAAAGGCAAACTGACCCACGACCCCGAAAAGGGTTGGATCGTACAGGGGCATTACCGCGGCGAGGACTATTACCTCAACCGCCACCCCAACCAGACCAACGCCTTGCACGTCGAGTACGACTATTGCTATGTCCGCCCCGAGGACTGCGTGGATATCTCCACCGAGGACGATTCCTTCTATTGCTACCCCGTTAATAAACGCAATGTTATCACAAAATTGGCCTTTGCCACCGAAATTCTGTATCAAAAATCCATTAAAAAATAAGAAAAAACAGCCATTTTTGGCTGTTTTTTTGTATAAAATCGATCCTTTTTCCGATACTGTAGGGTAGAGGTGATGGGATGCAATCGTTATGGGAGAAAGAGAGAAAACGCCCGATCTTCGCAGCGGCCGACGGGGAGTATGATACCGATGTGCTGATCGTGGGCGGCGGCATGGTCGGGTTGCTGTGCGCAAAAAAACTGAAAGAAGCGGGCGTGGATTGTATGATGGTGGAAGCCGATACCATTTGTTCGGGCATCACCAAAAACACCACCGCCAAAATTACCCTGCAACACGGACTGCTCTACTATGATTTGATCCGCCGTTTCGGCTTGGATCGCGCTCGCCGCTATTGGCAGGCCAATCGGGCGGCCATGGTGGAGATCGAGCGGTGGTGCAGGGGGATTGACTGCGATTACGAGAAAAAAGATTCCTATGTGTATGATATTCACGACCGCCACCGGTTGGGACAGGAGATAGCGGCGCTGGATAGAATCGGACAAGCGTCCGATTTGGTGCGGCATCTGCCGCTGCCCTTTGCGGTAGCGGGTGCGGTCAAGATCAAGGATCAGGCGCAGTTCCACCCTCTTAAGTTTGCTTATGCCATCGCCGAGGATCTGCCCATTTATGAGCATACCCGCGTGCGGGAAATCACGCCGAACTATGTCCTGACCGACCGCGGACACATACGGGCAAACAAGGTCATTGTGGCTACCCATTTCCCCTTTATCAACACCCACGGCGGCTATATCATGAAACTGTATCAGCACCGTTCCTATGTGCTGGCGCTGTCGGGCACGCCGTTGCCCGACGGGATGTATGTGGATGCCTCGCAAAAGGGACTGTCTTTTCGCACCTACGGCGATTGGTTGTTGCTGGGCGGCGGCAGTCATCGTACCGGCAAGGCAGGCGGCGGTTGGCAGACGCTGGAAATGGTAGCCAATCGTCATTATCCCGATGCCCATATTGAAGCGCGCTGGGCAACGCAGGATTGTATGAGTCTGGACGGCGTGCCCTATATCGGTCCGTACTCACCCCGCCTGCCTCAGGTCTATGTGGCGACGGGCTTTAATAAATGGGGCATGACGGGCGCAGGCGTGGCGGCGTTGATCTTAAGCGATTTGGTGCAGGGCAAGGAAAACCCGTATGCTGAGGTGTTTGCACCGTCCCGCTCGGTGTGGCGGCCGCAGTTGGCGATCAACATGGCCGAGTCGATGCTGCATCTACTCAAGCCTACGGCGCCCCGCTGTCCCCATCTGGGCTGTGCGCTAACCTATAATAAGCAGGAGCATACCTGGGACTGCCCCTGTCACGGCTCTCGGTTTACCCATGATGGGCGGCTGATCGACAATCCCGCCACCACAGGCAAGCGAAAATAATACGAAAAAAGGATACAAATGAATTGACAAAAAGCAAGCGAATGTGTATAATAATTATGGTCATCTGCGCGACTGACGGAATGAAAAGCGGAGTACCGCAAGGGAACGCAGGTTGTTATTATGCCGACCGTCTGGGCGAATCAGTTGTGTGCTGACTCGCCCTTTTTATGCGTTTACAATATTTCTTTACATATAGGAGGTCCGTTATGGAACACCAAAATTGGAACGGATTTGCATCGGGTGTATGGCAGGATGAGATCGATGTGCGCGATTTTATCCAGAAAAACTACAAGCCCTACCACGACGATGCCAAGTTTTTGGCCGGCCCGACCGATCGCACACGGGCGTTGATGAAAAAGGTAGAGTCGCTCTTTTTGCTGGAGCGGCAGTACGGCGGAGTGCTGGACATTGATACGGCTACCGTATCCTCCTTGCTCGGCTATTCGGCCGGCTATGTGGATAAGGACAATGAGATCATTGTCGGGTTGCAGACCAACCGCCCCTTAAAACGCGGTATCAATCCTTTCGGCGGCATCCGTATGGCTCGTCAGGCCTGCGAGGCCTATGGCTACAAACTGTCCGAAAAAATTGAAGAGGAATTCCGCTATCGTACCACCCATAACGACGGCGTATTCCGCGCCTATACCGATGAAATGCGCGCCGCCCGCAAGTGCCATGTCATCACGGGTCTTCCCGATGCCTACGGCCGCGGTCGTATCATCGGCGACTACCGCCGTGTCGCCCTCTACGGCATGGATCGCCTGATCGAGGAAAAGAAAAAGGATAAAAAGAAACTGGAAGGTCATGCCTTTATGACCCATGAGATCCGTGAGGGTGAAGAACTGCAAAAGCAGATCAACCACATGGGACATCTCAAACAGATGGCAGCCATGTACGGGTTTGACATCAGCCAGCCCGCCAAGGATGCCCGCGAGGCGATTCAGTGGACCTATTTTGCCTATCTGGGTGCCATCAAGGAGCAAAACGGCGCCGCCATGTCGCTGGGGCGTGTGTCTACCTTCTTTGATATTTATCTCGAGCGCGATATCCAAAACGGGGTGCTTACCGAGGAGCAGGCACAGGAACTGATTGATGATTTTGTTATTAAACTGCGTATGGCCCGTCATCTGCGTACCCCCGAATATAACGAACTGTTCGGCGGCGATCCGATGTGGATCACTGAAGCCGTCGGCGGTATGGGTGAAGACGGTCGCACACTGGTCACCAAGTCCAGTTTCCGTATCCTCAATACCCTGTATACGCTGGGATCTTCGCCCGAACCGAACCTGACGGTATTGTGGTCGAACGCTCTGCCTATGCCCTTTAAGAAATTCTGCGCCAAGGTGTCGGCCGATACCGATTCGATCCAGTATGAGAATGACGATGTCATGCGCCCGCTCTATGGCGACGACTATGCCATCGCCTGCTGCGTGTCGGCCATGAAAGTGGGCAAGCAGATGCAGTTCTTCGGCGCCCGTTGCAATTTGGCCAAACTGCTGCTGATCGCTATTAATGGCGGCTATGACACCACTTCAGGCATGCATATCGGTCCCCAGATGCCGGTACTGGAAGGGGATACTCTGACTTTTGATGCCGTTATGGAACGGTATGATATTTACATTCAATGGTTGATGAAACTGTATGTCAATACTATGAATATCATTCATTATATGCATGATAAGTATGCTTATGAACAGTTGCAGATGGCGTTGCACGATACCGATGTCAAGCGGTTCATGGCCTTTGGTATTGCCGGTCTTTCGGTTGTGACCGACTCGCTCTCAGCCATCAAGTTTGCCACCGTCCGTCC
>JAZNSU010000153.1:0-5245 GCA_045591385.1 Eubacteriales bacterium | reverse complement strand
GCTCTTTCCACGCCCAGGTGCGCTTTAAGAACTCCTCACGCCCCAAATCGTGACGGGTGAGCCCCTCTTCCTTGCGAAGATTTTCCTCGACCTTGATCTGAGTCGCAATCCCCGCATGATCGGTACCGGGCAGCCAAAGGGCGGCATAGCCCTGCATCCGCTTGTAACGAATCAGAATGTCCTGCGTCGTTTCATCCAGCGCATGCCCCATGTGCAACTGCCCCGTAACATTCGGGGGCGGGATCACAATGGTAAAGGGCTTCTTGTCGGGGTCAGCCTTGGCCGTGAAATAGCCACGCTCTACCCACTCTCCATATCGCTTGTCCTCAATTTGTGAGGGGTCATAGGTTTTACTTAATTCTTTTGCCATGATAATTCCTCCGCTTATTCTTGCGTTACCTTATATATTATCGTAAAATTACAATAAAATCAAGGATGCCAACCAATTTTTTGCAAAAAACTCGGTAATACTTGAAAAATTTTTTCTCTTGGCATATAATAGAAAAAACGGAGGGTCGCTATGAGAGATCAGTTTTTTGCATTTGTGTCGAGAATGAAATATATCAACCGCTGGGGGCTGATGAAAAACACCTCCACCGAGAATATTAAAGAACACTCCCACTCGGTCGCCATGCTGGCTCATGCCTTGGGTGTGATCAATAATGTTTATCTCGGCGGCGATGCCGATCCCGAACATCTGGCAGCCGTGGCTCTCTACCACGATGCCGAGGAAATCATTACCGGCGATATGCCCACCCCCGTAAAATATTTCTCTCCCACCCTGCGTGCCGCCGTGGCCGAGGCAGAGGCCGATGCCAAGGAAACTTTGCTTGCCATGCTCCCGCCCGAAATGCAGGACGTGTATGCCGACCTGCTCTATTGTGAGGATGAACAGACACAGCGGCTGGTCAAGGCCGCCGATGTGCTGGATGCCTATATCAAGTGCATCGAGGAACTCAAAAGCGGCAATGCCGAGTTCGAAGGCGCCCGCAAAGCCACCCTGCGCAAACTGGAAACGATGGACTGTCCCGAAGCCAATATTTTTTGTGATCGGTTTTTGGATGCCTTTGAAAAAACATTAGACGAACAACGAGAATTGGAGTGAAACAAATGAAACCCTGGATGAAAAACGCTTTCCGCCTAACGGCCATTACCGTCGTCGCCGCTATCCTTTTGGTACTGTGCGCCCTGCTTCCCGATCTTACTGTCATCGGCGTGCGGGTGGATGCCTTTATCGCCTCCGTAATCCTGCAAGCGCTTTTGTTTATCGCTGTTGGCATCACGGGAAAACTCTACGGCGGTTGCGTGCTCGCCTTTCTCTTTCCCGTCCTGCGGTTTTTGATCATGGATATGACCTCTCCCCTGCTCGTCATCCCTGAGGTCATGGCCGGTTGCTTCATGCTGCTCATTTCGGTCACAGTTGCCCGCAAGACCCAGAAGAAAAATATCCGCCTGCTGGGCAATATCGGCGCCGGATTGGTCAACTTCCTCATTCGCTGGGGGGTCGTCGGTCTGGTCTACGGCAACAGTAAACTCATTAAAGTCGTCATGATGTTCGAGAACGTCTACGATGAAGCGGGTTACGCCGCAGGCAAACAGGCATTGCTGGCTGAATCGGTCGGCGGTCAATTCTTGGCCATTCCCTTAGCCGCTCTGCTCGCCTACCTTTTCCTGCCTCCCATTCTTAAATACCTGAAAAAGAAAAAATATTGATAAAAAATATCCTGCTTCGCAAATGCGAAGCAGGAATTTTTTTATTCCATTATCCATTCTTCTTCCGGCGCACAGTTCTCAAAGATAAACGAAAGATGTGCCCGTAATGGCTCCCTTGTGCAAAGGGAGCTGTCAGCGCAAGCTGACTGAGGGATTGTCTTTATTCAAAGAAACCGTAGGTTTCCACCGCAATCCGCCATTCGGCGGATATCATCGCCCATTCGGGCGATATCATACGGCCAAAGGCCGTATATCATCTGCCACAGGCAGAACTCTCTGCTCATCTTTCGCGATAATGAATGAGATACGCTTCGCGTATGATATCCTACGGATGATATACCTTTCGGTATGATATATGGGCTTTGCCCATATTATTCCATAATCCATTCTTCTTCCGGCGCACAGTTCTCAAAGATAAACGAATGATACCCCTCGTCGACGCTGTCCCGTATCGCCTCATTATCCCGATAGGTCCAGCCAAACATCAATGGCTTGAACAGTTTACGGCACAACCGCAATCCCATCGTGCGGTTAGCGTAATGATAGGCCACAAAATCGGGACGGGAGACCAGATTGACGATCAACTGTCCCACCGCAATGTGGATGAGCATCGGCAGATTTTCAAATTCCAGATTGGAAGCCAACTGCCCCCTCACACGCTCCGGATCATTCTTGCGAAACCACCGAATGATAAAAGGGCTAAAGGATTCCACACAGGCATCCCCGCGGTACGCATCCAAATGTGCCTTCACATCTTCACAAAGGGCATCGTTGCTCAGGCTGCCGTAATATTTCACTTCACAGCACACCGGCACATCTCCTAAAAAGTCCAACACCTGCGAGAGGGTCGGAATGCGCTCCTGCCCGCCAAGCAGAGGATATTCCTGCAACTGGGCATAGGTTAACTCCCTCACCTTTTTATCCACACCGCACACCCGCTTGAGCGTTTCGTCATGGAAAACGACCGCCTGCTTGTCCAATGTGTATTGCACGTCAAATTCCACGCCATAGCCCGCATCCTTGGCTCTCCGAAAGGCCGCCATGGAATTTTCGGGGGCATCGGGCGTGCCGTCATGCAACCCCCGATGAGCAAAGAATTTGCCCGCAAAGGCCGATACATCCCGCTTGCGTGCCGGCTTAACAGCAAAAGCAAACAGATAAAACAGGATAAGAATCAGCCCCAACACAACCAATATCGTCCATCCGTACCAAGGCATCAGTCATCCCCTCCTGCTAACATTTCCAGATTCGAAGTTACCGCAGGCTTGGCATCGCCGTGACGGACAAAACACATGGTCACAAAGGCCAGCGCCGAGAAGATAAAGGCATAGGGGAAGAGGGTGCGGTATCCCATCACCACACTGCCCGTCGCCATCTCCACCGCTTCAATGATCGCGCCCGACACAACGGGCGTTAAAATCTGCGCCGCCATCGAGAAGGTGTAATAATATCCCGTATACTTGCCGATATCGCCCGACTTGGAGATTTCTACCACCATCGGGAACGAGTTGACATTGATGGCCGCCCAGCCCAGTCCGACCAAGGCAAACAACGGATAGAACCATAAACTAAAGGTATGGGCAAACACAGCCGCAACCCCTAACGCCACCGTCAGCGTCGCTACGCCAACCAGAATGGTCTTCTTACGCCCCAGTTTAGCCGATAGGTGTCCGATAGGAATAAATCCGACCAGCGCCGCCCCCATCGCCACCGCCAAACAGACCGATGCCGCACCGGTACCCATGCCCCATACATTCTGAGCATAACGAGAAAAGGCGGTCGTGATGGCATTGTAGGCAAAAAACCAAAGAGCCACCGAAATTAAAATCAGAATCAAACTGCGCCGCACATCACGGGGCAGTTTTTTGCCGTTCACCTGCGGCTGTTCCTCTTGAGAAGGATCCACGCCATAGTTGATGTCGATCATTTCCTGTTTGAGTTTCTTCTCGTTGACCGTCAGCATCATAATGAATACCGAAACGGCCATCAATGCCGCCACGGCAAGGAATAACCACAGATAGTTTTCGCTTCCGTCCGCATAGGTCTGCACCAATACCATGGTCGCCACCAGCGTAAACAATCCGCCCAAAGAACCCATCAGGTTGATTACCGCATTGCCGCGGCTACGCAAGGGCTTGGGTGTCACATCGGGCATCAGCGCCACGGCAGGCGAGCGGTACAAACTCATCGCCAACAACAAACTGCCCAGTACAATCAAGAAAGGTACCATCCGCCCCGGCGCATTGAGGAAAGCCAGCGCTACCGTAAGCCCCACCGAAAGTACCGTACCAACAAGAATAAAGGGCATCCGCCGTCCCGCCTTGTCCGATAACGCACCAAACACGGGCAACAGTACCAAGGCCAATACATTGTCCATCGCCATGATGATACCGGTGGCCGTCTCGCCCATATCAAAGGTATTTTCCAAAATTTTCGGAACCACATTGTCATACATCTGCCAAAAGGCGGTAATGGCAAAAAACGCCAATCCCACCAATATGGTTCTCTTGTAATTGAGTTTCATAGTCCTCTCCAGATTTCACAGTTTGTTAACATTATACCATAGTTTGACAAAAAATCAAGTCAAAATCCGAGTGTGCCATTTGCGCCCTTTCATGCGGATCAGGAATAAAATCCCCCGCACCGTCAACTCAATGGCCATAGCAATCCAGACCCCATGCAGTCCGATGCGAGTCGCCAACACCGCCGCCAACGGCAAGCGTATGGTCCACATACTGATAAAATTAAACAAACTGGGTACCGCCGTATCTCCCGTCCCGCGGAAAACACCCGTGGCAATGATCGAAGCCCCGTACAACGGCTCCACAAAGGCTTCAATCCGAAGCACTTGCGTACCCAACGCCACCACCTGCATATCGGGAGAAAGCAGGCGCATCATAAAGGGCGCCGCCAGATACAACAAGCCGCCCACGACCACCATCAGCCCCATACCAAACCATAGGGTCAGCCACCCCAGTTTTCGGGTGAGATCGGCTCGACGGGCACCTACCGATTGTCCGATCAGGGTCGTAGCCGCCGCGGCAATACCAAAGGCGGGCATATAAGCCACACTCTCGGCCGTCACAGCGAAGGAATTGGCGGCAATGGCAATATTGCCTAAGGGCGCCACGATGGAGGTCGATACGATCTGCGCGCCATTGGTCACCGCCTGTTGCAGCGCCATCGGCCAGGCAATGCGAACCCCCTCTTGGATATCTCGACCCTCGATCTGCCATTTCTCGCCGCGGCGTATATGCAAAATAGGCGAGCGCACCAACAAAAAGTAGAGCATCGGGAAGGCGATCACAATATGCGCCGCCAAGGTGCCCAAGGCCGCACCGGCCACACCGAGATCCGCACCCCAGACCGTAACCGACCCAATCTGACGGGTCGGGAAAATAAACAGGAAATTAAAAAAGACATCCAGCAAACACGCCAGCACATGAAGAAAACTGGGTATGCGCATATTGCCGCTGGCCTGCAACATCCCACTGGCCGTATGACACACCTGAAAGATCGGCAACGACAGGGC
>JAZNSU010000152.1:0-2085 GCA_045591385.1 Eubacteriales bacterium | reverse complement strand
AGTTTTCATAATGAGTACCTCCTAAAAAATTATACTATATTTTTTTATTTCCTGACCGTGGAAATATAAGGTTTTTATGAGAGTTGCAGGAAATACAGTCCATCCCTGCCAAAATTCTTTTCATATAGAATATAGATGCTGTTCCCTACCGCTATATCGGCATATCCACCCAGCGGATCTACAGGAATGACATCAAAGGTGGAAAATCTGTCACGACTGACCTTAACAGACAGATTGACACGCTCCTCACGATCGTCACAGTTCACATGATAGAGCGCATCGGCCGTATGATCCATACTGCCTTGGCAGATGGGGTCGGCCATATTTTCATAAAACTCCGGCTCACTCCAATCGGAAAACCCATTCGGGCTGACCGCAAAGGCGCGCTGATGTTCCGGATTTTCATTGCGAATAGAAATAACAACCTCGTCCTGCCAAACGGCAAGGGCGCACTCGCTGGGATTGATCAGGCTTTCTTTTCCAATCACTTCACCCAAATGCCAACTCTCACCGCCATCTTTGGAATAGATGGTAGCAATAATCGACGGGCGCGGTTCCTTTTCATCCTCACGGTTATAAGCAAACCATGCGGGAATCAGAATCACGCCGTGTTTGACAATACCGTGTCCGGGACCGATAGCCGCCACATTATAGAAGAAGCCACCCTCCTCAAACACGCCGCAGATCTCACGAGGTTTCGTAAACGTCTGCCCATCATCTGCGCTTTCGCAGATAAACAAGTGCTTATAGTTGACACAGTACATAAACAGCACTTTATTTTCATACACGGTGAGCATGGGATTGTTCAATGTTCTGCCCTCGCTGGCAATACAAAGCGTCTGCTCCCAGTTCGCTCCCTGATCAGCACTGCGTTTGACGATTAGGTCAATTTCCGCCCAATCATCGCCCTCGCCTCGGCGGCACTCGCAACAGGCCAACAGCGTATCTGCTTTGGTTAATACCAAACCGGGGATGCGGAAATTGTTATAGACTGCGTCCGGTTTTGCAAAAATCATCTTAACCCTCCAACGGAGTAATGTAAGGTATGATCTCTTTGGCAATCAGTTCATTTTGCTCAGGCGTGGTAGCCGCAAAGGGTTTTCGAGGTGCACCAAACTGCATACCCAACTGATTCATTACCTCTTTTTCGGAAGCCATAACACCGATCTTACACAGAATAGCAATGATACGGTTGACCTCTTTCTGCAATGCCTGTGCCTTAGTAATCTCACCTTTGCAGAACAGATCACGAATTTCAACAAACTTATCCGCCATCAGATTATATGTAGAACCGACACCGCCGTCAGCCCCCATCGAAAGACCGGCCAAGAACATTTCATCAAAGCCGTTATAAACGATCTTATCGGGGAATGCGGCTTTGCATTGCTCTAGCATAAAGAAATCATTCGATGTAAATTTAATGCCGACAAATTTATCATCTTTCAAGAACTCTTCCATATTGGCAACCGTCATATTCACTCCCGAAAATGCAGGGAAATGATAGACCAACATAGGCAATTCGGTTGCATAGGCTAAGCGATAATAGTAATCCTTGATCTCATTAAAGGTGAACTTGTAGTAATACGGAGCAACCGACGAAATGACATCGTACCCGATCTTCTCGGCGTGCTTCGCCAAATCATGTGCTTCATCCTCATGTACCGAGCCGATATGAGCAATTAAGGTTTTATCGGGAGCGGCGGATTTAACAACGTCCATAATCTGTTTGCGCTCATCGGTCGAGAGTAAAAATGCCTCTGCCGTACTGCCGCCCACATAGAATCCGTCCACACCCATCTTGATATTGTGCTTGATCAGTCGTTCCAGTTCTTTTTCATTAACCTTATTGTTATGGTCAAATGGTGTAAGTAACGCCGTATAAATTCCTTCCAGCTTCATAATATACCTCCACTTTTAATTATTTTACCTTAAAAACAATTAATTTTATAGCAATATCTTGCCGTTTTTTTTACTGTCCTTGCTTATTTTATGAGAATTAGCCCCGATTGGTTAAAATCGGGGCATTTTCTTACTTTATATTGTAATAAATTAGCTGACTTTGCGCCTGACCGGTATATTGGCAAG
>JAZNSU010000151.1:0-2516 GCA_045591385.1 Eubacteriales bacterium | reverse complement strand
CGTGTTTGATAATTTGTTTGGCATTGAAGCCTGCTTCCTTACGGCGATGCTGCTTGGCGGGATCATGTGCATTAAAATCGCCCTTGACAAAAAGAGCAATTTTATCACCAAGGTCTGTATAAATGAAGACGGCAGCACGGCGGTAAAATGCATACTGATGGCGGCACTGTTTTCGGTGCTTGCTTACATCATCTCGCCAGTGGTCATTTACGTAGCTTGGGCCATCATTGCTCTTGTGTTCTTGATTTTGTCGGCGGTTGCAATCAGTGCCGTGCCGGAAGGCGGCAACGGTTTCGACTGGGCCTGGTACAATATGCGCCGAAATCAAGGAATGTCGCACAACCAAGCCTTTGTTGATGCCCAAATACACGCATCACAAAAAAGATAAATTATAGGAGGACTTGTTATGGCAAGAACACAACATTCTACAGAATATTATGATTACATAGACACCTGTTATGAGTGTCCACACTGTGGTGCAAAAAAATACGTTAAGGGTGAATACACCGTAGTAGGTTGGAAAACGGATACGACATCTGGATATGGCAGTGACGGGCAGTTCCATTCTGCGGAACACCGTAGTCACGAAAAGAAAATTCATATTTCCGATGACGGTTATTATCATGTGACATTTAACAATAACCGTGGTTGGTGCCGTGACTGCCTTGCTAAGCGCAGAAAAAAGATTATAAAAACCACATCGATTGTGGTGGCTGTCATTTTGCTGATTTCTTTTGTCGGCACGCTCTTTAGATCGTTTTTGGGCAACAACTCCGGATTTTACGAGTGGACTTACAAGCAGAGTTTGAAAACATTTGAAAACCACGCAGAATATAAAGCGGACACCGGAACGGCAACACCCGGTAAGCAGGTGATTGACAGCATCGCAAAAGTAACCGAAGAAGGCGACTTTTATATGCATTTCTACGATGAAGGCAGTGGTGAGGTCCAGAAATACACCTTGGGTGATCAGGTTACGTATTTCTATTCATTCAATGATGGTTGCGGTGAATTATCCAACACCACCTATATCCACGCGGACAATATCCTCTATGTAAACGGTGATGAAAAGATCGCCTACCACAGCACAGCGGCGGAATATAGCGAGCTTCTTAAAAAGCTGCAGGCATATCTGCCGAACAACTATTGTGCGAAAGACACCTACACCCGTGAGGGTCAACTTGCATCTGAGAAGGATGACTTATACGCCGTAATAGCTTACGGTGAAAACCGTACGGCTTTGTATGACAGCTCTCACGGCTATTATTTTGAAAAAACGCCTGAACTGTTTATACGTATTCATTTCGGCGAGGACGACAAAATGGAAAAGCTACCCGTTCTTTCGGATTATAAAGAGGTTTCGTAAGACGGCGAACTCAAAGAAGATACAAAAAGAGGTCTTTACGGATGCAAAAATACATGCATCGCAAAAAAGATGAATTTTAGGAGGAACGGTATATGAGTAAAAAATCACCTGCAGAACGCATTGCAGAATATAAAGAAAAGGCGGTTGCCGCCAAGATGGCGGGGGATCTTCAAACCGCCGCCGATTGGTATTACAAGGCGGCGCGGCTTGCCGATTTTGATTCGGCGAGCGAATACGCACGCATTGCCTTTCCGCACCTTTATGAACCCATTCCTAAGAAGGCGGCGGCAATCGGCAAAAAGATTTGTAAATGGGAAAACGACAAGTATTCAGTACGACTGCTTATGAAGCTTTCCAGTGAGCCGAGCGAAGAGGTGAAATTCCAAAAGAAATTGGAAGCCCACCAAAAAATGGCGGTAAAATACGATCATCCTATGATGAACCAATTTTTCGGAAGCTTTTATAATGTATACTATGGTATTAAAGGTGAGGCGGAGAACTATTTTAAGAAGGCAGCCGAACGGGGCGATTACGTTGCCGCCGGCAAACTCATCTATTATTACGGTAAAAACATCTATAATCCCCGCATGGGTAAACTTGTCGGCGTGCAGGATATGGAGCAATTCTGGAAATACGTCTTTTTGACCTACGAGCTTTCTAAACAGCGCCTGGCGTGGTTTACCCACGGAGGATTTGGCTCAAAATACCAAATCTCCGGTGTTCTTTTCAAACACGAGTATCAGTTGCGTCTCCTTGGTCGAATGGCGAATGATATGTGCGATTCTGTATTGGCAGACCTCTTCCCCGAAATACCGCCTTCCATGGGAGAGCCCGATGAGAATGCAGTGGAAGAAACGGACTATGGCTGCACCCGTGATAAATTTTACGATTATGCCGCCCTTTCCGAAGAAGACAAAGAATCCTTGTTCCTGTGGCTTCGCGCCATTTGTGACACGTTCCCAAACCTAGATAATATCTACGATGACAGACGGCATTTCCTTTGCTATATGTACGCCGAGGGATACGGCTGTAAGCCGGATACGGAGAAAGCCCGTCAGGTTGTGAAAAACGTACCGATGATGGATGGCAGTGTGAAGAACGCCATAGAAACATACGACCGCTACGACCATGACTACAAAAAATGGCGAAT
>JAZNSU010000150.1:0-6991 GCA_045591385.1 Eubacteriales bacterium | reverse complement strand
GCCGACGATACCGACTTTTCTACCATGTTTTTCTGTAGCCAGGCGTGCTCGGTGGTTTTGTATCTAATCCTGTTTTTTATTGCCCCTCTTTTATCTTGGTTTTACGGTCGAGCCGAATTAACGTCGCTTGTCCGTGTATATGGGCTTATCATTCCTTTAAGTGTTTATAATTCCATACAAAACGCATACGTCGCAAGACACATGCAGTTTCGCAAGATTTTTTATGCCTCAATCATCAATGCGATCATTTCGGGCATTATCGGTGTGGTTTTTGCCTATCTCGGCTTTGGTGTCTGGGCTCTGGTTATCCAATCCATGTCGGCCACTGTCATCAATACGTTGGTAATGTCTGTTACTGTTTCTTGGTTTCCTCGTAAAAAGTTCTCAAAAGATGCTGCAAAGTCGTTGATGAAATACGGCTCTAATGTTTTGTTTGCCGATTTGAGCGGCACCTTTTTCGGGGAATTGAGAAGCCTTATCATCGGTAGGGTCTACACCAGCGCCGATCTGGCATTTTACTCAAAAGGGCAACAGTTACCCACCCTTATCACCAGTAATCTCGGCAACACGATAATGACCGTTATGTTTCCCGCTCTTTCCAATCAGAGCGATGACCATGAGCAGGTCAAACAGATGGCGCGACGCTCCCTGAAGGTGCTTTCCTACACGCTGGTGCCTTGCATGTTGGGGCTTGCCGCTGTTATGGAACCTTTGATCCTCTTGCTTTTTACTGAAAAATGGGCGCCCACCATTCCTTATGCGCAAATTTTATCGCTCGGCTACTGTGTGGGTGTCTTTGGCATCGTTTCATTACAGGTACTCAAAGCCATCGGGCGAAGCGACGTGGTTTTAAAGCTTGAAATCTGGAAAAAACCCGTATACGTAATTCTGTTGCTTGTCGGGGTCAATATCAACGTCTTTGCCGTTGCGCTGACCATGGCGCTTTACGATTTCTATGGCGTGTTTATCAACATGTTGCAGATGAAAAAATATATTGGTTACTCTCTGCGTGAACAGTTCCGCGATCTGCTTCCCGCGTTCTTGTTGGGCGGGGTAATGGCGGTCATTGTGTTACTGATCCCCGTCTTCAATAACTTGATATTAACCCTGTTAATCAAAGTTTTGGCCGGCATCGTTGTTTATATCGGTGGCTCTTTGCTGTTTAAAGTTGAAACCTTTAATTATCTAAAAGAAATCATCGCAGGAATAATACGAAAGTGAGCGCCTGTTATGGGGATCATAAGAAAAATCAAAAATTTGAGAAAATACAACTGGTCGCAATTAAAAGAAAACTTTTATTACCTGACGGAGGTCGACCTGCGTTCCCACGAGCAGGATCTAATCTATCGCATAAAGGATGAAACCGTCGAAGAAACCGTTTTGGAATTTGAAGAGTACAAACAAAACATGAAGCAATTGCAGGTGCTGGATTCTCAGCAGACCATTCATCTGTTGGCCAATCATCCCAAAAGTTTTACTCGTCTGGGTGATGGTGAAATTCACATTATGCAGGGCATGGATCAGGCTTTTCAGAAATATGATCCGAAACTCGCAGAAAAAATGCTGAACGTTTTACAATATAAGCGAGACGATGTTTATGTGGGATTAAATCACGCTTATTGGGAATCTCCGTCACGATATTCCGAAAGAAACCGAAAATTCTATCGCATAAGAAGTACCCAATACCGCAGATTTTTCACCGAGCATTGTGATGCATCAAGTCTGTATCTGGATGCTGCCTGCTTTGGTGCATACTACCGCTACACGGACGATTTTGATTTTGAACAACACTACAACTCAATCAAAGAACTGTTCACTGACAAGAAAATCGCTATTGTGGCAGGGGAGGGCGTCTTTGAAAAACTGCAATTTAATGTTTTTGAAAACGCAGCCGAGCAGATAATCGTTCATGGACCCCGTATTCACGCGTTCTCGGAATATGAATCCATTATTGAGAATATTGAACGACTAGTCCCCAAGGATTATCTCATTTGCTTAATTTTAGGACAAACGGCCACGGTCTTGGTGCCTGATCTTACCGATCTCGGCTATATGGCGTGGGATGTTGGACATGTCGCTAAAGACTATGACGCCTATATGCAACGCACAGAAAAAACTCAAGAAAATATGGATAAATTTTGGGCTCCCGATTAATCAAAAACATATTTAGGGAAGAGAAGATGGACGCAGTAAAAAATTTCATTTACAAAATTTTAGACTCTCTATATAATATTAAAATTGGTATTCTTAAAGGTATATTTTTCCTTTTGCCGATAAAAGAAAATAAGATTGTTTTTAATAACTTTAGCGGAAGAGGCTATGGAGATAATCCTAAATATATTTTAGAGGAAATAAAGGATAGACATTACGATCTTGTATGGTTGGTCTCGAATTTGGATGAAAACATGCCCTCGGTTGTTCGAAAGGTTGACCCTAATAGCATCAAGCGTCTTTATGAAGTGGCAACGGCAAAGGTTATTGTGACGAATGTTAAAGATGATTTACGCCTTATAAAAAAGAAAGGGCAGTACATCATTCAAACATGGCACGGTTCTTATAGCGCAAAACGATTAGAGGCCGAAGCTGCGGATACCTTATCTCCTCATTATTTGAAGATAAGCAAAAAGAACTCGGCGCAAACCGATTTATTTTTGTCTAACAGCCGCATTTTAAGTGACTGTTACCGGAATGCCTTTTGGTGTAATTGCGAGATCATGGAATGCGGATTTCCCCGCAACGATATTTTATTTTCGAATACTACATTATCGAAATCAATAATTAAATCTGCGCTGGGCGTGCCGGAAGATAGCAAATTGGTATTGTATGCCCCCACTTTTCGTGACAATGGAGATGTAAGTGCGTATTCTATCGACTACCAAGCCGTCATCGAGCAACTACGGCTTAGCGGTGAAAACTGGAAAATGCTGATCCGAATTCATCCCAATGTAGCCAAGGACGCAAAATTATTTGAATATAACGATCATATCGTCAATGCAACCGAGTATCCGGATATGCAGGAATTGCTTTTTGTATCGGATATTTTAATAACCGATTACTCCAGTACGGTTTTTGAATTTGCGGCTATGGGTAAGGCTACCTATATTTATGCGCCCGATATAGAAGAATACCAGAAAATGCGTGGTCTTAACGCAGACTTCTTTGCTATGCCGTATAAAATCTGTACAACCAACAAAGCGTTATTAGATGAAATTTCAATAAATACTCCGGAGAGCGCTCAACAGAAGGCAAAGGAATTTATGAATCTTTTTGGTGGGGTTGATAATGGAACGGCTTCAAAACAGGTGGCCGAAAGAATAAATCAAGTGATAAACGGAACGTTTACGGGGTAATTTTTATGTCTAATCGTCATGCATACCTGATAATATGTCATAATAATTATAATATTTTAAAAAAGTTGCTTTTTGTTTTAGATGATGATAGAAATGACATTTTTCTTCATGTTGATAAAAAATGGAATAACTTTGATAAATCACAAACGACAAAGTTAATAAAGAAAGCAACCATTACATTTGTAAAAAACTATAAAGTCAGCTGGGGTGGATATTCCATGGTTAAATGCACGCTTTCTTTATTGCGTGAGGCAGTAAAAACACCCCATAGTTATTATCATCTTATTTCGGGGGTTGATTTGCCGTTAAAGACACAGGATTATATACATAATTTTTTCGAAAAGAATAACGGGCAGGAATTCATTAGTGTTGATAATGACTCTAATTGTTACGAGGGTAATTGTGACCGAGTAAAGTATTATTATGTTCTTCAAGAAATTATAGGACGGTCTGATACGGGCATCAACAAATATATAAGAATTTTACATAACTTGTCTTTAAAAATTCAGAAACAATTAAAAATAAATCGATTAGGTGAATTAGAAGACAAGATTCATAAGGGGTCACAATGGTTCAGTATTACCCATGAGTTTGCCAGATATGTTCTTGAAAACAAAAAGTTTATAAGGAAACATTTTTCTATGTCTGTTTGTTCGGATGAATTATTTATGCAGACATTAGCTATGAACTCAAAGTTTAAGGATAATATTTCTAATTTTCAGACAAGGTATATTGACTGGAAGAGAGGAACGCCATACACATTCAAGTCTGAGGATTATGATGAGCTGATAGGTGCAGATGGCCTGTTCGCAAGAAAATTTGACGAAAAGATTGATATAAAAATCGTGGATGCCATTTATGATTTTGTTATCCGATAAAATGTTTGGAGGGCTATTATGAAAAAAGCCGTTGTTGTTGGCGGAAGTAATGGAATAGGACTTTCCATTGCCTGTAACTTGATATCAAAAGGTTATCATATTTACATTTTGGATATATGTGAGCCGGATAATAAAATTTTAGAGGATACGAGCAAGTTTACATATTTTTATTGTAACCTATTGGATTTTGACGAGGATCTGATAGAATCCTTTGCGAAGAATGAGGATATTACTGCGCTTGTCATTACGGCAGGGTTTGGCCGAGTAGCCGATTTTGAGTATTTGCATACTGCGGAAATTGATAATATTTTTACTGTGAATACGGTTTCTTCTATAAAAATTATTCGCAAATTTTACGAACGCATTAAGGGCAATACGCCGTTCTATTGTGCAATCATGGGGTCTATAGCGGGGTTAGTTAGTTCTCCCATGTTTTCGGTATATGCCGCTTCGAAGGCAGCCATTTGTCGATTTGCCGAAAGTGTGAATATTGAGCTGGAGTCATCCGGCACAACAAACAGAATCTTAAATGTATCACCCGGTTCCATAAAAGGAACCAGATTTAACGGATTGGGAAACGACCTTTCTGCCACAAAAGATTTAGCCGAGCAGATCGTGGATAATCTCTTTGCGCAGAACACGTTGTTTATTCCCGAATATGAACAAACCTATAAAGGTGTCATAGAGCGCTATCATAATGATGCACATGATTTTGGATGTAGCAGTTACGAGTATAAAAAATCTTCAGGCAGAGCAAAAAACACCAATAAGGTTATGATTGGCTATCTGTCAGGCACTTTCGATTTGTTTCATATTGGGCATTTGAACTTATTGCGCCGAGCAAAAAAACAGTGCGATTACTTAATCGTAGGGGTCCATAAAAGCGGCGCATGGAAGGGTAAGGAAACATATATTCCTTTCGAAGAAAGAGTCGAAATAGTAAAGAATATAAAATACGTCGATAAGGTTGTAGAATCGCTCCCTGAGGATTCCGATGCCTATACCGCATTTGGTATCCACAAGTTATTTGTGGGAAGTGATTATAAGGGAACCGAGCGTTTTCAACGTTATGAGGAATTTTTTAAGGATAAAAATGTTGAAATCGTATATTTCCCATATACTAAGGGTACCAGCAGTACGCAGTTGCGAGAAAAACTTTCCAAATAAATGAAAAAAATACCGAACAGTAATATGTTCGGTATTTTTTATCGTGTCGGTTATGATGCGTGTGTGGTAGGGCTGTCTCTTATTTATTTTTGCCAATATTAATAATTCTTACAATCACGGGACTTAAAATAAGGTTTACTAACAATTCAAAAACAAAATTCAAACCAATAAGGCCAATAATAACATATAAAGAGGTGTCAGCAATAAAGCCTGCCGATGTAGCCCATTTGGCGATTTCATCCATAAAAAACAGTTCGCAGCCTATGTAAAAAATACCACTATTTACAACAGGGCAGAGGATGGCTGCGGCGGCTACACCAAGATATTTGTTTTTGATGGCGATCCACTCATAAATGAGTCCGGCCAGAAAGCCTGCGAGGGTTCCCTTTACAAGAACCGTGGCAACGCAACCCAGCGGATTGACAACGAGAAATGGGGCGGCATCACCGGATAGCAGGACAACAAGGCCGAATACAAAGCCCAACCATGCGCCGGCCGTGCGACCGTACATGGCAGCGCCAACAACAATCGGTATGAGAACAAGCGAGATGGAGAACATACCGAATTTGATGAAGGACCCCATAAGTTGCAATACGATGACAATTGCGGTAAATAGGGCAATACCAACGATCTTCTTGACATTTGCGGTTTTCATATTAAGTTTACCTCCTGCTGCTGCTCCGTTTGGGGATGCAGCGCAAATTTATTTAAGAACGTCTTAGGGGCGATTCTTACGGTATAGTTGGAGCAGGCCTTTCAGTTGCAAGGCCGGATCTAGAATAATATTGTGTTTGCAATGGGGAATGATGGTTTCGGCAATTCCGCCGGTGGCAACAACGGTGGGTTGTTTGCCCAGGCGCTCGGTCAGCCGATCGATCATGCCGTCTATCATAGATGCGTTACCGTAAAGGATGCCGGAACGCATACAATCAATAGTGTTTGTCCCGATAATATCTTTCGGCGGTTCCATGCTGATTTCAGGCAGTTGTGCCGCCGTTTTGGACAAGGCATTCAGAGAAAGGGTAACACCGGGCAGAATGGCTCCGCCTAAGATACTGCCCGTTTCATCGGTAACCGAAATGGTGGAAGCCGTGCCCAGATCAAAAATAACAATCGGTGCCGGATATTGGTGATAGGCACCTACGGCATCAGCAAGAATATCGCTCCCCAGCTGAGAGGGGTTGTCGATGCGGATGTTCATGCCGGTTTTAATGCCCGGACCAACAACCAAGGCGTTTAGATCAAATACTACCTTTATGGCTCGCTTTAAAACCGGAGTCAAACCAGGGACAACAGAGGAGAGGATAGCGCCCTCAACCGTGCGATTGGCTCCGTATAAAGCAAAGATATTGCGAAGGTCGATGGCATACTCGTCACTCAACCGCTTTTTTTCAGTATTGAGTCTGGCCGAGAAGATGAGGGTGTCTTCATCAAAGGCGCCCACAACAATATTGCTGTTTCCCACATCAACGGTTAGGATCATATAAATATCTCCTTTGTAAACATGGATCAATTATACCTTAAAAATATTAAATAAGCAAGAGTTGACAAGTAAATAAGAAAGATATAATATAGATATTAGCAAAATAACGGAGG
>JAZNSU010000149.1:0-2041 GCA_045591385.1 Eubacteriales bacterium | reverse complement strand
ACCGCTTGGCCTCCGACTTGAAGAACTGCAATCAGTATTGCGACCGCATTACCCGACTCTATCCCGATGTTCCCGTTACCTTCATCACTCCGTTTGAGGATCAGGGTCAAGAGCATGTAGATATGTATACCAAGACCGCAGAGAATTACGGATTCAAGGTCGTTGACGGCCGTACTCTCATTCCGGCGGCAGCTGAAAACTTCAATCCCGACGGGGTTCATCCGTCCTCTACGGGTTTTGCCTTGATTGCTCAGAACCTGTTGCCGTTGCTCAAACAGAACATGAGCATATAAAGGAGAATCGCTATGAAGAAAATTGTTAGTATACTGCTTACGGCGATTCTGTTGGCTGGTCTGCTGGCCGGTTGCGGCGTAAAGACCGTACAAATGGATGTTTCCGATCCTTCGGCTTCGGCCAAGGCATGGATCGAAGCCAAAATTGAGGACAATGCCCTCTTTTCCTTTGATTATGACGGCGTAATCTATGCCAATCATATTAAGAAATGGAAAAAGACGGTAGAAACCACCGATAACGGCTGGACAGTTACCTACAAAAACGGCGATGTTACCGCCTGGTCGGAGATCACCTTCGATGATGAGATGGCCGCCTTGGAATGGACCAACTATTTCAAGAACGAAGGCGCCTCCGATTCGCCCGTGATCAGCAATATTCAGGCCATCCATTCGACCGTGGCCATTGACAATCCCGTGCTGACCACAGCTAAGGGTTCCAATGACGCTTCGGATGACTTTTCTCCCTTCTCGGTGGATCTGGTGGCCGAGGGGCAAAGCACGCTCCAAACCTCGGGCGGCCGTTCTTCGCAGGACGCCCTCCCCTATTTCGATGTTTGTAACGGCCGTTACGGCATTATGATGGGCATTGGCTGGACGGGTGACTGGCGAGCCGACTTTGCTCATGAAGAGGGTGTCGTCACTGTTACGGCAGGCATGCAGAACACAAATATTGCGCTGTATGCGGGCGAAACGATCCGCACGCCCATGATCATGCTGCAATTCTTTGCCGGCAATCAGAACGACGGACACAACGCTTTTCGCCGCCTGATCATCAAGAACTACACCCCCAAGGACGAGGAAGGTCACCCCATTACCGATCTGCCCATCTTTGCCGGTTGTGACAATGCCACTAATGAAACGGCCATCATCAACTCCATTCAAAAGAAGATCGACAATGGCCGTGAGGTAGACGGAATCTGGATCGATGCCACCTGGTACGGCGGATTAACGACCGAACATTCGATTGCCGATTATACCTGGAATAAGTATTTAGGTGACTGGTATTTCAACCCCGACCGTTTCTCCGACGGCAACATTGCCGAGGTTGGCGAATGGGCGGCCGAGCGGGATATGGAACTGCTGATCTGGTTTGAGCCTGAACGCGTATATGCCGAATCGCAACTGGGTAAAGCCCATCCTGAATGGCTGCTTCCGCTATCGGCCAAATTTGGCAATCCGCAGAAATATGATCTGAGATTGTTTGATTTAAGTCAGGACGAGGCTTGTGAATATCTGACCGATCTGATCAGTGACGTGATACAACTCAACAAGATCACTTGGTACCGTCAGGACTTCAACACCAATCCCGCCGAGTCGTGGGCGGGTGCAGACAGTGCCAACCGTGTGGGCGCTACCGAGATCCATTATGTTACCAACCTTTACCGTTATCTGGACGGGCTGGTAGAGCGCAACCCCGGATTGATGATCGACAATTGCGCTTCGGGTGGCCGTCGTATGGATTTGGAAATGGTGAAGCGTTCCTTTACCTACTGGCGTACCGACTTCTCTTCACAGTCCTTTGGTACGGCCGATCAGATTCGTGCCATCAACTATAATCTGACCTGGTGGCTCCCGCTTCACGGCGGCGGTTATCCACACTATAACAATGCGGGGCTGACCTACAACCTGCGTTGCCAGATGAGTGCCTTCTACAACTTGGGCAATCAGTCGCCCGAGATGACGGTTCAGAAGTTACATAAAGAGAACCGCATTTGCAGCGAGATGATGGCCTATGATTTCTACATGCT
>JAZNSU010000148.1:0-4576 GCA_045591385.1 Eubacteriales bacterium | reverse complement strand
CGGCTTGACCGAAAGAATGGTTCCCACACCGAATACGCGGTGCTTGACCTGCTCTCCAATTACATACTGCACCATCGGTGCGCTGGGCTTGGTGGATGGTCTGGCATTGGCCGCCTGCCGTAGCGTAAAGGAAGGCGTGTTCTGCGGGCTTAAGTTCCGTGCCCGCTGCTCGGCCTGCCGATCACCCTCCGGTGCTCCGCTCTTGACGTATAACTCCTGCGGAATCTCATCAATAAAGCGCGACATCTGCGGATACAGCGTCGTGCCGTATAGCATACGCATACGGGTGTAAAGTAAGGTCAGGGTCTTCTTGGCTCGGGTAATGCCTACGTAGCATAACCGCCGCTCTTCCTCAATTCCGCCTTCCTCGTCTAAAGACATCGAGGAGGGGAATAAGCCCTCTTCCATACCGGGTAAAAAGACATGATTAAACTCCAAGCCCTTGGCCGTGTGCATCGTCATTAAGGCCACGCTCTCATCCGCTTGCTCGTAATTGTCCGCATCACTGAGCAGGGAAGTGCGCTCCAAAAATCCAAACAGGGTGGGGTATTCCTCGCCCTGCATGTATCGCACAATGGCCGAGTTGAGTTCGGCGATATTCTCAATGCGGTCTTCATAACTCTCATCACTTTTGAGCGCCTCGGCATATCCCGTCCGCTCCATCACTTCATCAATCAGGGTGTTAAGCGGATTGCACTCATTGTAGTCATTCAGATCATCCATCATTGCCGCAAAAGACTTCAGTTTTTCCCTTGCACGGGACAGAGTGGGGAACTCATCCGCCCGACGGCACACCTCCAGCATCGAACAGTTTTCGGCTTCGGCTACCGCCGCCACCGCCGCTACCGTCGTGTCGCCAATGGCACGCTTAGGCTCATTGATAATGCGCCGCAATCGTAAATTATCGTTGCCGTTCACAATTAGGCACAGATAGGACATAATATCCTTAACTTCCTTGCGGTCAAAGAAGCTCTGCCCGCCGATCACTCGCGCCGGAATCCGATGGGAGCGCATGGCCCCTTCAATGGCGCGGCTCTGCGCATTGGTACGGTACAAAACAGCGCACTCGTTATAGGGGACGCCCTGCTGGTTGTGTAATCGCTCAATGGCCGCCGCAATGGTGTCGGCCTCATGCCCTTCATCGTAGGCACAGCATACCGAAATGGTCTGCCCCTTGCCGTTCTCCGTCCATAAGGACTTGCTTTTGCGCCCCACATTGTTGGCAATTACGTGGTTGGCCGCATCCAGAATCGTCTGGGTCGAACGGTAGTTGCGCTCCAATTTAATAACCGTAGCGTTATCAAACCGCTCCTCAAACATCAGAATATTTTCAATGGTCGCCCCGCGGAACCGATAAATGCTCTGATCGTCGTCACCCACCACGCATAGGTTGCCGTCCTTCTTGCGAAGCAAGGAAACCAACTGGTATTGCAAAGGGTTGGTGTCCTGATATTCGTCCACCAATACATGATCAAACCGATTCATCCACATCTGTCGGGTTTCGGGGAAATCCTGTAAAATCCGCACCGTCAACAGGATAATATCATCAAAATCCAAGGCATTGGCCTTCTTCAAAGCCAAACAATAGGACTCATAAAGACCTGCTATTTGTTTCATGCGCGGCACCATTTCGTATTGCCTGCGCATGTCATCGGGTGTCACACAGGAGTTCTTGGCATTGCTGATGATGGACAGTACATTTTTTGGCGCATATAACTTCTCGTCCAAACCATGTCTGGAAATGCAATCCTTGATGACCCGCCGCGAATCGGTGGTATCGTAAATGGTAAAGGAACGGTCGTACCCTAACTTCTCGATCTCCTGTCGCAAAATGCGTACACAAGCGCTGTGAAAGGTGGCCGCCCAAATATCCAACCCCGCACTGCCCAGTTTCTGCTCTAATCGGGTCTTGAGTTCAGATGCCGCTTTGTTGGTAAAGGTAATGGCCAGAATTTTCCAAGGCGCAATGGGTGCAAAGCGGATCAACTCGGTCACCCGAGCCGTCAAGGTCGGATCGGGCGCCGCTGCATACCGCGCCATGGCTGCCAGATCTTCCATCGTCAGATCGGACGGTATATGATCAACATGATAGGTGTTGCCGTAGCGGATGAGATATTCAATGCGGGACACGATCACCGTCGTCTTGCCTGAGCCTGCACCCGCCAAAATTAAAAGCGGTCCGTCGGGCGCAAATACAGCACGGCGCTGTTCGGGATTGAGAAATCCGTATTCTCGATTGAGTATCTGTTTTTTTAGAGCAAGAAAGCGTTCCTTCATCTTTTCCTCCGATTTGTGTCAACGGCTGATGCTTTTGCTGTATTTAGGGAAGCAATCAGCATCTTCTTAATTTCTATACAAAGATCAAGAATGGTTTGGTCATCATAATAGCCGCCTTCTATGAGAAGCTCCAACCAATATTCACTTTCAGAACATTCTTTGAGGGCGATCTGAAGTTTGGCAATAAAGTCAGCCTTTCCATGAGCATAGAAGGCTTCTCGAATATTTGCTCCAATGCTGGTTCCGGAACGCATAAGTTGCTTGGTTAAGATGGATTCCTTCTTTGTGTTCCTGATCGTATTGCAGATCTTTATGATATCCAAGGCAAATTTTTTTGATTTGTCGAGTAAGAAACTGGCCATGAGAGCTCCTTTGTAGGAAACTTATTCACTATTCACTTTTACTTATTACTTTCCAAAAATCGGCTGTTAGTGAACAGTGAAGAGTGAATAGGGAATAGGTAATAAGTAAAAATCGGCAAGCGTTACAAACGCTCGCCGATTTTTGGTGACTCACCGGGGACTCGAACCCCGGACCCTTTGATTAAAAGTCAAATGCTCTACCACCTGAGCTAGTGAGTCATTTGCGCCTAAATAGTATAGCAAAACATCACCTCCTTGTCAAGTATTGACTCACGATTTTTTTAATTTCTCATATAATATAGCGAATGGAGGTATGAATATGGCAACATTTTTCAATCAGGCGACCTTGTCCTACAACGGCAACGTCGTCAATTCAAATATTACAAGCGGCGAAATTCTGGAGGTTTTGTCGATGACCAAAACCGCCGTATCGGCCAATTACCGCGCAGGCGGCAATGTCACCTATGTTATCAGCGTTGTCAATAGCGGTACAACACCCTATAGCGGTTTAACCTTGACCGACAACCTCGGCGCCTATCCCTTCGGCACCGAAACGCTGACTCCGCTGACCTATGTCGACGGTTCGGTGCGCTATTTCGTAAACGGCACACCCCAACCCGCCCCCGCCGTAACGGCAGGCCCGCCGTTGACGGTTTCGGGCATCACCGTGCCCGCCGGCGGCAATGTCACCTTGGTGTATGAAGCCGATGTCAACGGCTTTGCGCCCTTGGGCGAACAGGACAGTATCGTAAACGAGGCTGTCTTGTCGGGCGGTGGTATTACTGCGGTTACCGCAACCGAAACGGTTACCCCCAACGGCGCCCCGCTGTTGTCCATCAGCAAATCGGTATCGCCCACGGTTGTGGCCGAAAACGGGCAGATCACCTACACCTTTATTATTCAGAATCAGGGCAATACCCCTGCTGTAGCCACCGATAATGTGATCATCACCGACACCTTTGATCCCATTTTAAGTGACCTGACCGTCACCGTAAACGGCGCACCCATCGCCGAAAATGCAGGCTACACCTATAACGAGAGTACGGGTGAGTTCGCTACGCAAATAGGCGTCATCACCGTCGATGCCGCCACCTATGTGCAGGATGCCGCTACCGGCACCGTTATCATAACGCCCGGCGTCACCGTCGTCACCGTCACCGGCACCGTATAAAAGAAAAAGGCATCCGCAACGGAGACACTTCGTAAAGAAGTAGTCTCCGTTTTTCTATGCAAAAAGAAAATGACATTTTCAAATTTTGGAAGTGTCATAGTGGGTTACATACTCTGAGAAATGTAAATACTTGTCGAAAACAAACGATCGTTTTTTCGGTGCGTAAAGCGATATTCGCCTATAAGCTGTCCGAAGGACAATATAACTTGGCTAAAGCCAAATATAACTGCGAAGCAATATAACTCGCCGTTAGGCGAATATAACTGAGGCACACTTCCTTACGGAGTGTGCCTCAAGGATGCCTTTATTTTATTAATGGCGGCAATCGCCGCGGCTTTGTAGATGCTGTCCCGATGCTTGGCTTGACGGATGAGATTGACCATCTCTTTTTTGCTGATAAGTTTGACCTCATCGACCTCGCCAACCTGCAGAACACATTCTTGTAACCGCACATCTGTTTTGGCAAACCAGAGTTCCACAAAACTGCGTTTACGCTTGAGTCGCACCGCTAAATGCAATCGGTCTGGGTTAAGAGAAATGCCGATTTCTTCCTGTGTTTCACGGCAAGCCGCCCGCCGTCCGTCCTCGCCCGCCTTGGCCGCTCCGCCCGTGATATCCCAGATCCCGGGGAGTACATCCTTTTCCAAGGAACGCTTCTGTATCAGGAATTTTCCGTCGGATGTGTATAGGTAGATATGTACCGCCAGCATATAGTCGCCAAGTCGGATCGTCGCCATGACGGTCTGCCCGGCAAGGAGCGGGCTGC
>JAZNSU010000147.1:0-19910 GCA_045591385.1 Eubacteriales bacterium | reverse complement strand
ACATCGCCGTTTACGGTATCGTTGCCGTTGGTGACCGCCATTTCGTAGCCGACGGTGCCGTTATTGTCCTTGACGGTAACGGTGACGGTATATTCGGTGCGGTCATAGGTCATGCCCGTGATCTGCGGGTCGATCTCTTTAAGGGTGTACACAAAGGTCTCGCCGATATCGAAGGCATCGTAGTCGACCGACACGGTGGCCTTGCCGTTTTCATCGGTAGCGGTGGAGGTGGCTACGAGGGTGTCATTTTCGTACAGACCGAAAGTGTAGCCATCTCGCTTATAGGCCACGCCGTTTTGGAGATCCATCGCCTTTTGGATGTTGACGGTGGCGGTGGTGCCGGCGGGTCGATAGGTGTTGGTGAAAGGAACGGCACCGGTTACCGTGTCATTGCCCTTGGTGACGGTGACTTCGCTGCGGCAGGTGCCGTCGAAGTTATCGAGGATCTTGACGGTGACGGTGTACTCGGTGGGATCGTCCTGCATGCCGGTGATCTGAGAGGCCACCTCTTTGAGGGTGTAGGTAAAGGTCTGACCTACGTTATGAGGGGCGTAACTGATGGAAATGTGGGTGTTGCCGCCGGCATCGGTGGGCGCCGAGTCGATGGTGTTGCCGCTCAGATCGGTCAGGCGGAAGACGAAGCCGTCAAGGGCGTGATCCAGTCCGTTCTGCCGATCCATGGTTTTGACCATGTGGATGGTAGCCACCGTTCCCTGCGATACCGAGTAGTGGTTGGTAAAGGGATCGGCGGTAACAGAGAAAATGTTGTTGTTCCGCTCGACGGTCGTGCCCATCACATTATACACGTCGTCAACTTCCAAAGATCCATCCATGTCCTTATCGGTGACGGTGACGGCGAAGATGCGCTCGGTCTGATCATAGGCAACGCCTGCCGTAGCGGTTGGCTGATATTCGGTCAGCACATACAGATAGGTGCCGATGGTGGAATACGATTCATTCTTCAGATCGAACTCTACTGCATCTTTGGAGGTGGCAACACACGAACCGACCGGCTGATACTGGTTGATGGCATCGGGGGATTCCCGCTTGAGGTTGAAGATAAAGGCATCGGTGTTCAGCCAGCCGCGTCCCGTTAGGACTTTCGCCACAATCAGAGAGGAGTCTTTGCTGAGGGAAGCGGGCTGAGGGGTGTAGGTGTTGACCAGATGGGCCACGGCGATGGCATCGGCGGTAACGGTGCCGCTCAGCGCCGAGGATTGGTTTTGGTTCAGGGTAAAGCCTGCCGAAGTGCCCTCGGTTACCGTGTAGAGGATACCCTCGGGGATGCCGGTGAGCATAACCGTTTTGCCGTGGGCGATCTCAAAGGAGATCTCGCCTTTGTCATTGGTGGTACCGCCTGTAGTGAGGGTTTGGTTGGCATAGGGGTTATTGTTGGCATCGGTGAGGGTTACGGTGACGGGGAAGGTGATATTGTTGGGAATGACATAGTTGTTACCGTAGGGGTGTTCCACTGTTTTGGTAATGGACAAACCGCTGGTGGATTTAAGGCGGTTGACAAAGTCGACATCGGACAGGTGATTTTGCACCACCGTGCCGACAGCGGTCAAGCCGTTGGCGGGCGTGCCATCGACGGTGACGGTCGAGGGCTTATAATTTACGCTGTCCTGCTCGGTGATCTCAAAGGAGAAGCCGGCGGGGATGTCGGTGAAATAGGCCGTTTGATTGGGCTTGAGGGTGACCGTCACAACACCGTTGGTAACATCGGCGGTGTGTGCCGTGCCGCTGAGCCCGTCGAGATCGGCCAAGATATAGGAATAGGCATTGGCCAGGGTCTGGTTGGGGGCGGCGGTGAGTTTGATGGTAAAGGTAAAGGTTTCGTCGCTGACCACGCCGGGCGCCATGGTTTTCGAAAGTTTAAGGCCGGTGGCGGGGGTGATGGTCGTCAAGCCGTTGTTGCCCAGTTTCACGATGGCCTTGGGTGTGCCGTTCTCCAAGGTAATGAAAGGCTTGTGGGAGAACTCAATGGAGGCGGTAGCGTTAGGATCCTTCGGCACGATAGCGGTAGGATAGATGATGCGGTATACGGTACCTTGTTTGATGTACCATTGCCCGTTTTCATATTTGCGCATATTCTCGCCCAGCGAGACGGTGGAGATGGGCTCGTAGTGGACGATTGCCCGATTCTCGCCCTCGCGGAAGGAATAGCGGATATGGTAATAGATGTTTTCTGCCGAGGTATTAAAGGTGTGGTTGCGATCGGTAACGGGCAGATAGTCGTTGCCGTTCTTGATATAGATGGGGGTGTCCTCGGTATAGAAATAGCGCTCGTTGTGGACATTGGGATAGAACTCGGAATGGGCGGCGATATGATCCTCGTGCTCGGGCGCCGACTTATCGAAGTAGTTGGTCCAGAAGCGGTAGTTGCCGTTCTGATCTTTCACGGTGCCCAGATCCTCGACGTTGAGAGGGTTGATGACCTTGTCATTGATGCCCACTTCATAGAGCAGACGGACGGGGGCGATGGTGCTTTCATTTTCGATGGACAGGCTTTTGACGGTTGAGCCGGCAATGGTGGTGCCGTCGAGTTCGACCTTATAGGTGACCATGGGCATCAGGGAGGCGGGGATACGCCACATGACGGTCTGGTCGCCGGTAGCGATTTCGGTGCGCACCATGATGGACATGAACATCATGTCACTTTCGGACACGGTATTTTCGTTGATCTTGCCGTAGAAGCCGTAGGATTTATTCTTATGAGTGGCGTTGGCGGGGGCCGAGGTCACGCCCTCGTTCCAGAAGCCGAGGTAGTTGCCGTCGGCATCCGAGTACCAGCCGATAAAGTTGCTGTAATCGGTGTTGCTGTTGTAATGAAGCTGACCGGCGGCATACGCCTGCTCAATCAGAGTGAAGGCATCGGCGTTGTTAGCGATATTCAGGCGGGCTTTGACCGAATCACGGAAAGCGATGCCGAAAGCAGTGGGGTTTTGCATGGTGCCCAGATCGGTTTCATTCAGGTGAGAGGCCAAGGCTGCGCCGGTGAAATAGTCCTGCCCGTGCTTGATGCCCTTGATCTCTTTGACTTCCATGTATTGTCCCAGTTTATCTTCGAAATACAGGTAGCCGTCGAAGTCGGGGTCGGTGCCCGAAATGTGAGTGGCATAGTAGCGGGACTGGATAATAATTTCTTGTACAATATCGGCAAATGCCTGTTCCAGACCGGACTGAGCGGCAAAGTAGGCATCTACGTAGTTGAGGTTGGTACCGCTTACCCGTTTGGTAATATTGGCGCCGCGGTAGAGGGTGACGGTATCCCCGACGGATGCCTGGTTATAGGCATCGCAATAGCCGGCAAAGGTGGCGGTCATATTGGCGGTATCGAGGGAACTGACGGCATCGGCATTACTCAGAACATTGCCGTAGCCGAGGGTATAGAACAGGGCGTTGCGGTTATAGTGTGCGGATACCTGTTGTTTGGCGTAGGCGGCGGTGAGCATGGTCAGGAAAGTATTGCGGTCGTTTTCCTGAGCCCAGGAACCGCTGTCAACGGCCGAATTGGTGGCGTTTGTATAATTGGAGGCAGAGAAGGTGGCTGCGCCGTCAGTCATCAGCAAGAAGATGGGCATACGGGTGGTACCGCCCTGGATCTGGCCGCTTTCGATGGTGGTGTCGGCTTTCATGAATTCCTGCAGAGCGGTATAGATGCCGCCTTGGGTATAGGTACCGGTCCCTTCGCTATCCTCGCCGGACACCGATTGGCCGCTGCTGTCTTTCACGCCGTTGGTAATGCTGATGGTATTACCATTTTCGGAGAAGGTCAAAAAGGAGCCGTTGGCGGGGGTATAACGGTCAATGGGCATCAAGATTTTGGCATCCCGATTGTAGATGACGATGCCGACACGGTTGTGATTGCTGACCTTGTACAGTTCGGTCATGGCCTTATTCGTGGCCTCGACCATGTCTCTCAGATCGTTGGTTTCCATGCTGGAGGAGGCGTCGAGAATGATCATGGTATCGGTCGGGATGGCCGAGTAGCCGATGATTTCTTTATTGGAGGCGATGGCCGAGAGGGCGATCAGGAAATTTTCGTCCTCATTGACCATGGGGATATTGAGATTGAGGGCGGTGGTGTCTTTCATGACCGATTTATCGGTCCAGACGGCACCGGCGGAGTAGGTGTCGATCTTTTTGTCGTCGTAGATGAGGGACTGATACATATTGAGGGTCTGCTCATCGACGATACGTTTATCGGGCGTGGCGGCGAGGGCAACGGGGAGATTGGTGCACAGCAGAGCCGCGATCAGTAGGCAGGACAATAGGGTTAACATACGGTTTTTCATAGGGTTTCCTCCTGTAGTTTCATGTCGGCGCACAGGCAGACGGATATTTCATCTTGGGGATTTAAATAATGGATGCAGTCGGCGCACCAGTCCTCGTTTGAGATCGATTCTCGGGGACGGTAGTGGTGGCAAGCATCCTGAATATGGGTGGTAATCCGATGCCCTTCCGTTGTATAGGTGGGGGAGAGCAACAGGTCGGGTAGGATGGGAATGGGTTCGCCCAGCGCCCGTTCCTGATCGGAATAATAGCCATAGTGGATATGGAAGACCGATTGACCGATTTGAAGTTTTTTATACAAGTCGCCCTCGCGGGGCAGATGGGAATTCGGCAAGTGATCACCTTCTTTCTATTTGTAGTATAATGGACATAAAATTAGAAAAAAATCCCGCAAAAAACAAAAAAAGGTGTAGCCGCCAAGAAGCGACTACACTTTTTTAAATAAAACGGTATAACTCTTTCCTGTTTTGGGCGCCTGTCTTGTTCATGGTACTGCGCAGCGTTTGCTTAACCGCATCGACGGTGATGCCCAGACGGTCGGCAATCTCTTTATTGGAAAGACCGTAGACGGCAAGAGAGGCGATCTGACGTTCGCGGTGGGAGAGGGTGGACGATACGGTGCGGTTGAGGACATCGTTGTGGATGACGACCCAGCCTTGGCGGTAGGCCTTGCTCAGGCGCTTGATGGGGGCGAGGGCTTCGGGTGCCCGTTTGATGATGGCCTCATCCATCAGCGTGCCAAGTTGTTGGTAATACTCAGCCACGGGCAGATAGAGCCGATCAGGCAGAGCCAGGTCGAGCGCGCGGTTGATCTGGTCAATGGCCAAGGCGTCCTGCCCCGATGTATGGTAGATTACGGCGCAGAGCAGACGCAGGTGCAGTTCGGTGATCATGGCGCCCTCGATATGGGTTTGGGAAATCAGCGGTTCGATGGTAAGGGGCAACAGATACATAAAGAACATGGTAACCCGCCCGCTGATGCTTTCCACAGGCGTTTGATGTGCCTGCAAATACAGATATTGGGCGTAATAAAAGCGGGCGATGGGATACATTTTTGCGGGCAGTTCAGAGAAATCACCCCGACGGAAAGCGGGAGAGAAATGGGAATAGTCAGAAATCATGCTGATATTGGCCGCCTGCCAAAAGTCGAGCAGGGCGCGGTCTTTGGCATCGGTACGGGGGCTGTCAGTCAGATACTGCGCGGTATCCTGCCACAGTTTGGTATTGGCCGTGGCAATGGCGCACAAAGAAAGGGTGGTGGAGAGCACGCCGCGCAAAGAGAGGGCTAAATGATCCTGTTTGTGCGCCAGCAACAGGGACAGGGCTTGCTCGATCTCTCCGCGATAGGCATAAATCTGGGCGCGGAACAGATCGTGCGCCGGCGAGTCGTCCAGCCGCTCCAGCAGGTCTTGCAGTTGACCGGGGCGGGTATAGGACAAAAACGGATCCATAAACTCAGCAATGGTGTTGCAGGTGGGCGGCGGGCTATCGGTCTTGCGACCGTCGGCCGGCTTGGGCGTGTTGGGCGGGATCAGCCATTCCCGACCGTGGCGCACGGCGCCGACAATCGCCCCTTTTTTGCACAGATCTTGCACCCGACGCGGGGTACAAGCCCAAACCGTTGCTATTTGTTTGCAGGTTAAATAATTCATATCACTCATCCTTCGTTTAAACGCAAACTTCGCTTAAACGAATTATATCACAGCCAAAAAGGAAAGGCAAGAGGAAACGATTTTCTCTTGACTTTTGGGGTGGGATTTGGGACAATATAATTATGAATGGATTTGTACTCAAGACAATAGCCTGCATCGCGATGCTGATTGACCATGCGGCGGTGGTATTTCAAGATGCCATGCCGATTGGGGTATACTGGGTGATGCGGGGCATCGGGCGATTGGCCTTTCCGATTTTTTGTTTTTTTATTGCGGAGGGGTTTGCGCATACATCGAGCCGTGGGCGGTACGCCCTACGGCTGGCTTTGTTTGCCCTGATTTCGGAAATTCCCTTTGATCTGGTATCGTCGGGGCGGGTGATCAGCCTGACGGGGCAGAATGTATATCTGACGCTGTTGCTGGGACTGCTTGGGCTATGGGGCTATGAGGCTTTGGCCAAGCGGGGCATAACGGTGGCGGCAGCGCTGGTGCCGTTGGCGTGCGCCCTGGCGGCGCATTTGTTGTACGCCGATTACGGTGCGGGCGGAGTACTTTTAATTTTCGTAATCCATCGGTGCGCCTCGAACAAGATCTGGCAGGGCGTAGGGGTTTTGTTGGTGATGGGCGGCCTGTCGGGCATTTTCCGTCCGATTCAGATGATGGGTGTGCTCGGCTGGGCGTTGTGTTTGTGTTATAACGGACAGCGGGGGCCGCGGGTGAAATATGCCATGTATGGATTTTATCCGTTGCACTTGCTGGTACTGTGGTTGTTGGGGGTATGGATATGAAAGACTATACCATTTGCGAAGCGCCGGTTTGCGTGGGGTCGCCGTCGCAAGGATCGGAGCAGGCCTATCGGGCGTTGCGGGACGATCTGGCACAAGGCTTTGGCGCGCGGGCGCAGTTTTGTGATTTTACCGAGCCGCGGGAGCAGAGCGATGTGCTCTTTGACTGGCGGCTACAGAACGTAGGCACGGTGATGCAGGTGTCCCGCGGGGTATACCGCATGGTGAGTGCGGTGCATGAGGCGGGGCGGTTTCCGATCGTGATCGGCGGCGATCATTCGGTGGCGATGGCGTCGATCGCGGCGCTGGCCGATCGGGTGGGCGCCGAGAATGTGGCGGTGGTCTATATTGACGGACACGCCGACATCAACACCGAGAAGACGACCGAGAGCGGCTATATTCATGGGATGCCGTTGGCGGCAGCGATGGGGCTTTGCTGTGACAAGTTAACGGTCGGGCAACATAAAATACATCTTTACGGAGAAAATACCTTTATCTTAGGCGCCCGCTCGATCGATGCGGGGGAGTGGCCGATCCTGCGAGAGCAGGGGGTGACTCTTTTTACTCCGCAACAGGTGACGGACGATCCGGATGGGATTGTCGATGCCATTCTACAACGAACACAGGGCAAGCACATTCATCTGTCCTTTGATGTGGATGTGATGGACGGGAAAGCGTTTCCCTCGACGGGGTATCGGATGCCCGACGGGCTGACATTTGATACGACCGATCGGCTGTTGTCCCGATGGATCGGGAGCGGGCGGCTGAGCAGTTTTGACTGCGTGGAATATAACCCATTGCTGGACAATGGGGAAGATAAGGAGAAGTTGCTGAAGATTTTTCAGCGGTTTTGCGTATGAAAAAGGAGAAAATCGGAGCGAGGATGTGGGCGATCCTTGTGGTGTTCGGGCTGGTGGGACAGTTGGCTTGGACGCTGGAAAATATGTATTTTAATGTATTTATTTACAATGTCTTTAGCGCCTCGGCGGAGTTGATTGCCACCATGGTGGCGGGCTCGGCGGCGACGGCTACCGTGACCACCCTGCTCATGGGCGCGCTGTCCGACCGCGTGGGGCGGCGCAAGATCTTTATCTGCGGCGGCTATGTGTTATGGGGCTTGACCGTCTGCGCCTTTGCCTTCTTGTCGGTAGAGAGCCTGTCGGCCATCCTGCCTGCCGCCTCGGTGGGGTTGGTTGGCGCGATTTTGGTCATTGTGCTGGACTGCGTGATGACTTTTTTCGGGTCGTCGGCCAACGATGCGGCGCTCAACGCCTACATCACCGACCGCATCTCTCCCGCCGCCCGCGGCAAGACCGAGGGGGTACTGTCGGTACTGCCCTTGTTATCCATGCTCATTGTTTTTGGCGGGTTTGACTTTTTGACTCAGCAGGGACGGTGGAAAGAATTTTTCCTCATTTTCGGTATTCTGATGGTGGCCGTCGGCATTCTTGGCTTCTTCCTGATACAAGAGGGCGAAGCCAAGCCAATTAAGAATAATTCCTATTTTTATGATTTACTCTACGGGTTCCGTCCGGCGGTGATACGGGAGAACGTGGATTTATACTTGGCGTTGGCGGCCTTTGCCGTCTTTTCGATTGCTATGCAGGTACACTATCCGTATCTGATCATTTATATGCAAAACTACCTGAAATTTGATAATTACGCCTTAGCGCTGGGCATTATTCTGCTGGTGGCCAGTCTGGGCAGTATTGTGGCGGGACGGCTGATGGACAAGGTGGGGCGGTTGCCGTTCCTGATCGGGTCGGCAGGAGTGCTGACGGCGGGCATGCTTTTGTTGTATGTTACGCGCGAGTTTTGGACGGTGGTCGTGTCGGGCATTGTGATGATGGCGGGGTATCTGGCGCTGACGGCGGTGGGTAACGCCATGGTGCGCGATGCCACGCCTAAAAACAAGGCGGGTATGTTCCAAGGGATCCGCATGATTTTCTATGTGCTCATTCCGATGGTGACGGGACCCTATATCGGCTCGGCGGTCATTCGCGGCAGCGGGCAGACCTACACCGATCTGGGTGTGGTTAAGCAGGTGCCGACCCCGGCCATCTTTTTGGCGGCGGCCATCTGCATGGGATTATTAGTAATACCGGTATTCTTTATGGTCAGGAGAGCAAGACATGGCAAATAAGTGTTACACCGATTATGAAGTGGGAGCCATTCCGCACAGCGAGTATCCCCGTCCCCAGTTGCGGCGGGAGAGTTTTCTGTGCTTAAACGGGACGTGGGAGTACGCCATCACCGACGGCGATCGCCCGTCCTATTATGACGGAGAGATTCTGGTGCCCTTTTCGCCCGAGGCGCCGCTGTCGGGTGTTGAGCGCACCTTGATGCCGGAGCAGACGCTATGGTATCGGCGGCGGTTTGTGTTGCCCGACAAGTTTATGCAGGATCGGCTGCTGCTCCATTTCGGGGCGGTCGATCAATGCTGTACGGTGTACCTCAACGGGCAGGCGGTCGGGTCGCACGAGGGCGGGTATTTGCCCTTTTATTTTGACATTACCGATGCCTTAGAAGAAGAAAATGAACTGGTGGTGCAGGTGCGCGATTTTGCCGACACCTCCTATTATTCCACAGGCAAGCAACGCCACAAGCGGGGCGGGATCTGGTACACGCCGCAGTCGGGCATTTGGGGCACGGTGTGGTGCGAGAGTGTGCCGACCGATTACATTAAGTCGGTGCAGATCACGCCCTTATACGACATTGGCGCGGTGCGGCTGGATGTGGAAACGGCGCTGGGCTCGCCCGTTTATGTAGAGATTCTGGACGGAGAGCAGGTAGTGGCCAAAGGAGCGGCCATTGGCAGCACGGTGCTGGAGATTCGTGACTTTCGGGCGTGGAGTCCCGACGATCCTTTCCTATATAATATAAGGCTATCGGCCGAGGTGGATCGGGCGATGAGTTATTTCGGGATGCGCAAGACGCATGTAGCCAAGGATAATTTGGGCATACCCCGTTTATTCTTAAATGACCGCCCCCTTTTCCACAACGGCTTGCTCGATCAAGGATACTGGCCGGACGGGCTCTATACGCCGCCGAGTGAGCAGGCGATGGTGGAGGAACTGGAAGCGGTCAAGGCGCTAGGGTTTAATATGCTGCGCAAGCACATTAAGGTGGAGCCGCTGCGCTGGTATTATCATTGCGACCGTTTGGGGCTGATGGTGTGGCAGGATATGCCCTGCGGATGCACCAAGCCGGTGGACACCTTTAAGTTTGCGGCATTGCCCACGGCGGGACTGCGCTACAAGAAGGACAACAACTACGCCTTTTTCGGGCGCACCGGTGCGCAGGGGCGTGCCTTTGCCGAGAAAGAGATGCTGGATCTGGTTTCCTTATTATATAGCAGTCCCAGCGTTGTGCTCTGGGTGCCCTTTAATGAGGGGTGGGGGCAGTTTGATGCCGCCCGCATTTGCGAGCGATTGCGTAAAGCCGACGACACCCGACCCATCGACCATGCCAGCGGATGGTTCGACCAAGGGCTGGGGGATCTCAACAGCCGCCACATTTATTTTTCCAAAGTGGCCATCAAGCCGGATGGGCGGGTGAGCGCCGTGACCGAATTTGGCGGATACGCCCTTGCCGTAGAGGGACACACCTGGGGTGAGCGCGGGTTTGGCTACAAGGGCTATAAGAATGAAGAGGAATTGACGGCGGCCTATGCCAAGTTATATGAGGAGCAGATCCTCCCGCAGATGGCGCAGGGATTGGCGGCGGCCGTATACACACAGTTAACGGATGTCGAGGATGAATTAAACGGGCTGTATACTTACGACCGCAAGAAACTCAAAATCGACGAGAAAACGATAAAAAGTATCAATAATCGACTTAAATATTGAAAATAGTAGTTGACAGACGGGCTTGAATAGTTATATAATAGCCAGTGCACGACCCCTTATGCGCTGGATGCGCCGCAATAACATAAGGAGCAAGATTATGAACTATTCAAGACAAAGAGAATTGATTCGGCGCACCGTTTCTGAGTACAATGGGCACTTGACGGCCAACGAGATCTATCAGGAGGTTCGCAAGACCATGCCCAACATCAGTTTGGGTACCGTTTACCGCAATCTGAATACGATGGTGGAGAACGATATGCTCTCCATGCTGTACTTTGACGGTAAGGAATACTTCGAAGGGTATAAGCCCCGCCACTCTCATGTGGTTTGCAACAACTGCGGGAAATTGTGCGACGTGGAGTTGCCTCTGTTCGGATGGCTGGACGATATGATCCGCCAGCAGACCGGCATCGAGGTAACCGATCGGGAGCTGTTGGCCCGCGGCATCTGCAAAGATTGCATGAAAAACCATTAACAAACAACGGAGAAGCCGAGTGCTTCTCCGTTTTTGTATAATTATACGAATATTTTTACAAAAAGGGCTTGACATAGTGAATAATGTGTATTATAATTCACTTACCATACAAAAACAAAAGGAGTGTTTTGTGATGAAAAAGATTTTAGCAATGATTCTGGCGGCGATGCTGTTGCTGACGGTTGTCGGTTGCGGCGGCGGTGCCACTACCGAGGATGACGGCAAGGCTGAGTTGGTTATGGCGACCAACGCCAACTTCCCTCCCTACGAGTTTATGGAGGGCGACCAGTACAAGGGCATTGACATTGAGATGGCGCAGAAGCTGGCTGAGAAGCTGGACATGAAACTGGTCATTGAGAATGTGGAGTTCGGTACCATTGTCGGTGGTGTTGAGACCAAGAAGTTTGATATCGGCGTGGCCGGCATGACGGTGACTGACGAGCGTAAAGAGCAGGTCAACTTTTCCGATTCTTATGCTACGGGCATTCAGGTTGTTATTGTAAAAGAGGGCGGCAAGGTTGCCTCGCTTGACGATCTGGCCGGTGCTGACATCATGATCGGTGTTCAGCAGGATACCACCGGTGATATTTATGCTTCCGACGACGTGGAGAACGGCGGCTACGGGGCTGATCACGTGACCTCGTTTAAGAACGGTGCCGATGCCGTTTCGGCTCTGATCAACGGTCAGGTTGATGCCGTGATCATCGACAGCGAGCCGGCCAAGTCCTTCGTGGCGGCCAACGAGGGCAAGGGTCTGTCCATTCTGGAGGCGGAATGGGCGGTTGAGGACTATGCCATTGCCATCAACAAGGAAGACACCGAACTGCTTACTAAGATCAACGCCGCTCTGGCTGAGATGAAGGCCGACGGTACCTTACAGGCCATCATTGATTCCTATATCAAGGCCGAATAAGATTACGCAATAAAGGTAGGGTGCCTTTTGGGGCACCCTGCTTTTTCGCTGTTTAGGAAAGGACATATTATGGAACAAATTCAGGCGTGGTTTGCGGCCTGGTGGGCCGATTTTGTGGCCGACTTTGAATTAAATTTTATCGCGTCCGATCGTTGGCGCTCGCTCTTAAAGGGCTTGGGCGCTACCTTGCAGATCACCTTTTTTGCTCTGCTGATCGGGTTGGTGATCGGCGTCATCGTGGCGGCGGTGCGATCGACCTTTGACAAGAACCATGAAGACATGGCGCGCAAGGGCGGGTTTGGCTGGTTTTTGATGCGGGTCGCCAACGGCATTTGCAACGTCTACTTAGCCATCGTGCGCGGCACACCTGTGGTCGTGCAGTTGATGATTTTCTATTTTGTCATCTTCTCTTTCTCCCGCAACGGCGTGATGATCGCCATCATTGCCTTCGGTATCAATTCGGGCGCTTATGTGGCCGAGATCTTCCGCGCCGGCATTACCTCGATCGATGCGGGGCAGTTTGAGGCGGGGCGGTCGCTGGGCTTTAACTATGTGCAGACGATGATCCACATCATCATTCCGCAGGCCTTCAAGAACGTGTTGCCGACCCTGTGTAACGAGTTTATCGTGTTGCTCAAAGAAACCTCGGTTGCGGGTTATGTGGGTGTTGTCGATCTGACCAAGGCGGGCGACATGATCCGCGGGCGTACCTTTTCGGCCTTTATGCCGTTGATTGCGGTGGCGCTGATCTATCTGGTGCTGGTCATTGTGCTGACGGCGCTGGTACGTCGTTTGGAGAGGAGGCTGAACAAGAGTGAGCGATAAGATTATCGAAGTAACGGGACTGAAAAAACATTACAAAGGCGGGCAGATCAAGGCGTTGGACGGCATTGATCTGACGGTAAACCGCGGCGAAGTGGTGGTTATCATCGGTCCGTCGGGCAGCGGAAAGAGTACCTTTTTACGCTCGCTCAACCTTTTAGAAATGCCGACCGATGGGCAGATTTTATTCGAGGGTGTGGACATTACCGATGTGCGCACCAACATCAACCGCCATCGGCAGAAGATGGGGATGGTGTTCCAGCAGTTCAATCTGTTTCCCCACAAGACGGTGTTGCAGAACATGACGCTGGCGCCCATAAAACTGCTCAAGATGCCCAAGGCGCAGGCCGAGGAAAAGGCGCTCAAACTTTTGGAGCGTGTGGGACTATCCGACCGTGCCGATGCCTATCCCAGCCAGTTGTCGGGCGGACAGAAGCAACGCATCGCCATTGTGCGGGCGTTGTGCATGGAGCCTGAGGTGATGCTCTTTGACGAGCCGACAAGCGCGCTCGACCCCGAAATGGTGGGCGAGGTGCTGGAGGTTATGCGGGATCTGGCTCGTGAGGGCATGACCATGGCGGTGGTCACCCACGAAATGGGCTTTGCCCGCGAGGTGGGCACCAAGGTCATCTTCATGGACGAGGGGCGCATCCTGGAAATGGGCACCCCCGAAGAGATCTTCGGCAATCCCAAATCGGAACGGCTCAAAACCTTTTTGGCAAAGGTATTATAAACAATGCTCTCCCAAACGGGAGAGCATTTTTACTTACTGTAATTTAAACTGTTCTTTATACAGATCGGCGTAGAGTCTGTTCTGTTCGAGCAATTCGGCATGAGTGCCCTGCTCTAAGATCTCACCTTGGTCGATGACGGCGATGGAGTCGGCGTTCTTAACGGTGGAGAGGCGGTGGGCGACGACGATGGTAGTGCGCCCAACGGCAAGGGCGTCGAGCGATTTTTGGATGAGCATTTCGGTGGTGTTATCCAGCGCGCTGGTGGCCTCGTCGAGAATCAAGATGGGGGGATTTTTGAGGAATACGCGGGCAATGCACAGCCGTTGTTTCTGCCCGCCCGACAATCTCACGCCGCGCTCGCCGATGACGGTGTCGTACCCCTTTTCCATGCTCAGAATATAGTCATGGATATTGGCGCGCTTGGCGGCTTGTATGACTTCCTCGTCGGTCGCATCGGGGCGGCCGTAGAGAATGTTTTCGCGAATGGAGGCGTTGAACAGGTAAATATCCTGCTGGACGATGCCGATGTGACGGCGCAGGCTTTCTCTTGTAAAGGAGCGGATATCTTTGCCGTCGATGGCGATGGTGCCCTTGGAAATATCATAGAAACGGGGGATGAGGTGGCAAACGGTGGTCTTGCCGCCGCCGGAGGGGCCGACGTGGGCAAAGGTCTGCCCCGCCTCTACCGTAAAGGATACATTCTTGAGCACCTCACGGTTTTGGCTATAGGCGCTGGAAACCTCACGAAACTCGATCTTACCGCGCACGGCGGGCACGTCTTCGGCGCCCGCATCGTCGGGTTCGGGCGGGGTGTCCATGATGCCGACAAAGCGCTCGAAACCGGCGGCGCCGTTCTGGAAACTCTCCATAAAACGGATGAGGGTGGAGATGGGGTTTAAGAAAATATTGATCGACACGATAAAGGCTGAGTAGTCAGCAAAATTGATGGCGCCGCCGTGCAAAAACAGGCCGCCGGCGATCACGACCACGACATTAAACACGTCGGTGACAAACATGGTGGAAGAATGGAACTGCCCCATGGCCTTATAGGCGCGGGATTGGGCTTGTATCAGTTGACGGTTGCCCGTTTCAAACTTTTCCTGTTCGCCTGCGGCATTGGTAAAGGCCTTGGTGACCCGCACTCCTGCGATGCTGCTTTGCAGGGCGCCGTTGACGGTGGCAGTGGCTTGTTTACTCTCCCGAAATGCCTTTTGCATCCGTTTGCGTAGGATCATGGAGATGGTGACCAGTATGGGGACGCAGCAGAAGATGATCAGCGTCAGTCCCAGATGGATGGTAGAGAGGTAGGCAAAGGCGGCCAGAATGGAGATGGTGCAGGTGAGCACCGTTTCGGGGCCGTGATGCGCCAGTTCGGCCACGTCGAACAGGTCGCTGGTCATGCGGGACATGATCTTGCCCGTTTCGTGATCGTCATAAAAAGAGAAGGGTAATTTCTCTAAATGGGCAAACATATCCGAGCGCATCTGCGCCTGCATCCTCACGCCCATGACGTGCCCTTTATACTGCACAAAATAGTTGAGCAGGGCGCGGATGAGATACAGCATCAGCAGACCTACGCCGGCGGCGATGATGAGTGACCATTTGGGGTTGGGGATCAGGTCGTTTAACACCCAGCGGGTGATGATGGGATACATGATGCCGAGCATGGCGGCTAAGGTAGAGGCCAGCAGGTCGGGGATCAGTATGGCGATATGCGGTTTATAATAGCGTAAAAAGCGTTTTAACATACCAAGAAACTCTCCTTTTTATCCATTATAATCGATATTTTACTTGCAGGCAAGGGGGTTTTCGAGTAAGATATAGATAAGAAAAGAGGGATATTGTGGAAAAAAGGGATATTTTGCGACGGCGGGTGGTAAGCCTGCTCTCCGTTTTTATATTTATCGGGCTGTTTATCTTTCTGTTCTTTGCGGTGGGCAAGCCGCTCATACAGTTTGTAGAGGAGCCCGAAAAATTCCGTGCCTGGCTGGACTCCTACGGAGTTTGGGGACGGGTGATCTTTGTGGGCATGACGCTCTTGCAGATCCTGATCGGCATTATCCCCGGCGAGCCGCTGGAAATCGGCGCGGGGTATGCCTTTGGGGTATGGGAAGGGTTTTTGCTGTGCGAGATCGGCATTCTCATCGGGTCGGCGCTTATCTGGTGCTTTTCCCGTTACCTTGGCATCAAGGCAGTGGAAGCCTTTTATCCGAGAGAGAAACTAAACGAACTGAAATTTCTTCAGGATAGTCAAAAACTGAACATTACCACCTTTATTCTCTTTTTTATTCCCGGTACGCCCAAGGATATGCTCACCTATGTACTGGGGCTGACGCCCATGAAACTCTCCACCTGTTTGTTTATCACCACGGTGGCGCGGATTCCGTCGGTGATCACCTCGGTGATCGGCGGGAGCGCCTTGGGCGAGCAGAACTATTGGACGGCGGTCATTATTTTTGCCGTGACGGGGCTGATCTCGCTGGGCGGGATCCTGTATTATAAAAAGAAGTTTGGTAAAAAAACGCCGAAGGATTAATCCTTCGGCGTTATGCTTTATTCGGTGACGGTGTTTGCCATAATAAAGTCGGTAACCTTATTATGAATGATGCTGTCGATGATGCGCTGGCGGTAGGTTTCTTCAAAGTCCATTTGGTATTTATCCTCAAACGATTCGATGGAGAGGGAGCCGCTGTTGGCTAAGAAGAGATTGACCTGCTCGTCGTACTCGTCCTGTGTCCAGGAGATGCCCTCGGCCTTGGCGATGGAATAGGTGATCATCTTGTATTCCAGTTCGTATTTGGCCTGATCTTTCACCATGTTTTCAAACTCGTCGGCCGAGATGCCGGCATAGGAGGTATAGGAGGTGACCAGATCTTCGTACGCCATGCCGTAGTAGGAACTCAGGTCGGCGCGGACATTTTCGATCTGTTTATTGAGTTCGGTCTCGGGATAGTCGAGGATCTCGGTGCTCTCGATGATCAGATTCCAAGCGGCATCTTCCCGTTTGGCTTCGGCTTCGGCCTGCTTATCGGCAAGCAGTTGATCGTAGATGAGTTTGCGGTATTCCTCAACCGTTTTTACTTCGCTGTTTTTCTGTACAAATTCAACGTTTAATTCGGGAGTCACGGGCTCTTTTACGGCGTTGACGGTGACGGTAAAGATGACCTCGGCACCGGCCATGAGGGTATTCTGATAATCTTCGGGGAAGGTCAGGTTGAGATCCAGAGTCTGACCCTTGACGGCGCCGATCAGTCCCTCTTCAAAGCCGGGAATGAAGGAGCCGCTGCCCAGTTCCAGATCGCTGCCCTGTGCCGAACCGCCGGCAAATTCCGAGCCGTCGGCGGCGTATTTGCCGACATAGTCGATATTCACGGTATCGCCCTTTTCGGCGGCGCGGTCGACCTCTTCAAAGGTGACGGCGGCTTCGAGTTTGGCATCAATGGCTTTTTGTACCTCATCGTCGGTCACGCTGACTTCCTCAACGGGAACGGTAAGTCCCACATATTGCCCTAAGTTTATATACTTGCTGTAATCGACTTTACTGCCCAGCACGGCAAATAGGATGGTGAGAGCCATGACGACGACAATCGCGCCGGCCACGCCGATCCACAACCAAGGCACCTTCTTTTTGGGGGCGGGGATCTCTTCGGTGGCCTCCATCGGTTGATCTTCTTGTTCCAGTTCCATAGCCGCTTCTTCAACGGCATCCAAAATTTCGGTATCTACAGTTTCTTCGGGAATTTTATTTTCTTCCATGATCTGTCCTCATTTCCTACAAGATATCATCAGTATAGCAAAAAAGAGGAGCAATAACAAGAGGATTTTATGAATGTTCTGTGAAAATTCGGGGCTTGTCTGTGGCTTTGGGATTTGATATAATAAAAGAAAAAGGAGTTTACCATGAAGCGGATGATGGGCTGGATGACCTTGGGGTTTGCGTTAATAAGTTTGGGCTTTTTGGTGTTGGCTTATGTTTGGTCGGCAGCGACGGTGCCGCTGTTGGCGGCGGCTGTTTGCTGGGCGGCGGGGTTTGCCTGGTTTGTAAAATTCGGACGGCGTGCCAAGGGGCGGATGCGCTGGGTGTTCGCGGCATCCTTTTGGGTGTTGTGTGCGGATTTGGCGGTCTGCATTGCGTGGTGTGTGTGGCATATGATAAAAGGTTGAACCAAACGGTTCAACCTTTTTTGTTAGGAGAAGGTGATTTGGTTGTCGGTCACGTCGACGGTGATCTCGGTCTTGTCTTTGAGCGAGCCGTCGAGGAACTGTTCGGCGATTTTGTCCTCCACCTGATTGACGATCGTCCGTTTTAAGGGGCGGGCGCCGTAGACGGGGTCGTAGCCGACCTTGGCGAGGTGGGCAACGGCGGCGTCGGTAAAATTGAGAACGATTCCCATATTTTCCTCTAAGCGTTTGGAAACGGAGGAAAGCATAAGGGAGGCGATGGCGCGGATGTTGTCCTCGGTGAGTTGCCGGAAAACGATGATATCGTCGATGCGGTTTAAGAATTCGGGGCGGAAGGAGGATTTGAGTGCCGCCATGACCTTATTTTTGATCTGTTCCTGAGTTTGGTTAAACTCGCTGCCCGCATCGGAAAAGCCGAGGGAGGCGTGTTTGGCGGTGATCTCTTTGGCGCCGATGTTGCTGGTCATGATGATGACGGTGTTCTTAAAATCGACCTTTTTGCCGTGGGAATCGGTGAGAATGCCGTCATCGAGGATCTGCAACATGATATTGAAGACATCGGGGTGAGCCTTCTCGATCTCGTCGAAGAGGATGACCGAGTAGGGGTTGCGGCGCACCTTTTCGGTGAGTTGTCCCGCATCGTCGTAGCCGACATAGCCCGGCGGGGAGCCGATCATGCGGGAGACGGTGTGTTTTTCCATATACTCGGACATATCAATACGAATGAGCGATTTTTCCGAGCCGAACATGGCCTCGGCCAGCGCCTTGGACAGTTCGGTTTTGCCCACGCCGGTGGGGCCCATGAACAGGAAGGAGCCGACGGGGCGTTTGGGGTCCTTAAGGCCGACACGGCTGCGGCGGATGGCACGGGCGACGGCCGATACGGCGTCCTCCTGCCCGATGACCCGCTCGTGCAGGATCTGTTCCAGCTTGAGCAGTTTTTCGCTCTCGGTTTCGGTTAGCTTTTGCAGGGGGATGCCCGTCCACTGGGAGATGACGGCGGCGATGGCCGACTCGGTTACCACTTTATCGGCGCTGGTGCCGGTGTGGTGTTCCTTTTGCAGGGCATCAATTTCCTCTTTGAGGGTCTTGACCTCGTCACGCAAGGCGGCGGCTCGCTCGAATTCCTGATTGTGGATGGCCTCTTCCTTTTCGGCATCAATCGCGGCGAGGCGGTTTTGCTTCTCCTTGATCTGGGGGGTGGGGGTCAGTCCTTCTAAGCGGATGCGGGAGGCGGCTTCGTCCATCAGGTCGATGGCCTTGTCGGGCAGGAAACGGTCGGCGATGTAGCGGGAGGCGAGGTGGACGGCGGCCTCGATGGCCTCGTCGAGAATTTTTACCTTATGATGCGCCTCGTAGCGGTCGCGCAGTCCCTTGAGAATTTCGATGGATTCGTCCTCGGACCGTTCGCCCACCGCGACCCATTGGAAGCGGCGCTCAAGGGCGGCGTCCTTTTCGATATACTTGCGGTACTCGTCAATGGTAGTGGCGCCAATGACCTGCAATTCGCCACGTGAGAGGGGCGGTTTGATGATGTTGGCGGCATCGACGGCGCCCTCGGCGCTGCCGGCACCGACAATGGTATGGATCTCGTCGATAAACAGAATGATATTGCCCGCTTTGCGGATTTCTTCCAGCACCTTTTTAATGCGTTCTTCGAACTCGCCGCGGTATTTGGCGCCGGCGATCATGGCGGCCAGATCCAGCGCGATGACCTTTTTATCCATCAGATTTTCGGGCACTTCACCATCGGTGATGCGCTGAGCCAGCCCCTCGGCCACCGCCGTTTTTCCTACGCCCGGTTCGCCGATGAGGCAAGGGTTGTTCTTGGTGCGGCGGGAGAGGATCTGAATGATGCGGGTGATCTCGGTTTCCCGCCCGATGACGGGGTCAAGTTTCTTTTCGGCGGCCATGGCGGTGAGGTCACGGCCGAACTGGTCGAGGGTAGAGGTCTGTCCGTTGTTTGCGGTGGGCTGGTTTTCATTCATATCGAGGGGCGCGCCCTCGGCGTTGCCTGCCAGTTTTTCCAGAATAAACTGGTAGAGCGTACCGGCGTCGATGTTCGATTCTTCTAAGATACGGCCGGCCATTGAGTCGGTTTCCTTTAACAGAGAGAGCAGTAAATGCTCGGTGCCGACGTAACTGTTATTGAGGGCTCGCGCCTCAAAGTAGGCGCCCTCCAGTACCTTTTTGACGCGGGGGG
>JAZNSU010000146.1:0-14061 GCA_045591385.1 Eubacteriales bacterium | reverse complement strand
TGGCTACGATCCGACTTCGGTAATGGGCATATACTGATTGGGGCGTTGTTCCTCCACCAAGGCGTATTTCCAGCGGCAGGAGTGAGCGCAATCGCCGCGGTTGGCACTGCGACCGGCCATATAGTCACTAAGCAGACACCGCCCCGAATGGGACACGCAGACCGCGCCGTGCACAAAGGTTTCCAGTTCCAGATCGGCAGGAATCCGACGGCGGATCTCGGTAATCTCACGCAAACTCAGTTCTCTTGACAGTACGATGCGCCGAGCCCCCAGCCGATACCATGCCATACAGGATGCGTAATTGGCGGTGCTGGCTTGGGTGGAAATGTGCAGTTTCAGATCGGGACAAGTTTCCCGAATGACCGAGAATGACCCCAGATCGCTGACAATACACCCGTCAATCCCCGCCTGTGCCATATTCTCAATATATTCGGGCAACAAGGCAATTTCATGGTTATGAGGAAAACAGTTGCAGGCGAGATACACCTTTTTGCCAAACCGATGGGCATACTCTACCCCTTTGGCCATATCCTCAACCGAGAAATTGTCGCAAGCGGTGCGCAGAGAAAACATCTCCCCACCCGTATAAACGGCATCGGCACCGTAGTCAATAGCGGTATATAATTTTTCCAGATCGCCGGCCGGTGCCAGCAGTTCTGCCTTTTTCATTGTTCCTTCTTTCTGAAAAGTACGACCCCATCCCCGACGGGCAGTAACGCCTGCGCCGTCAGCCTCTCATCGCTTTTCACCATCTCTAAAAATTCGTGCATGCGGGTCACCGTCGTTTTATTCCGCCGACTCTCCAACGGCGCACCCGCAACGATCCCGCCGCACAATACATTATCGGCAATAAAGATACCGCCTTTATCCAATAACCGTACACATTCAGGCAAAAACCGAGGATACTGTGCCTTGGCCGCATCCAAAAAGATCAGATCATACGGTCCCGTCAATTTCGGCAACACCTCGGCGGCCTGTCCCTCGATCAAGGTAATATTTTCAGCCGAGAATTTTTTAAAATTTTCCTTGGCGCGGTCAATCATATACGCATAGCGATCGACCGTGGTAATCTCAGTATCATTCGGGCAGACATTTCTCATGACCAGCGCCGAAAACCCGACACAAGTCCCGATCTCCAAGATTCTCTTAGGTCGTACCGTTTGGCATAAAAATTTAAGCAGGGCAATCACGTCCCGACGGGCGACGGGTAATCCCTCGGCTCGCACCTGACGCTCCAATTCGCCTAATGGCCCTTGATGGTCGGCATAAAACCCGTCCACAAACCGACCGATATACGGTTCCTGTATCTCTTTCATTCGGAAACGGCCTCGATATTATTCAGATGCTCCTGATAGGTACGACCGAACAGATGACTGCCGTCATTCTTGGCTACAAAGAACAGATAATCGCTGGCGGCAGGATTCATGGCCGCTTGGATGGCCGCCAGCCCCGGATTGGCAATCGGACCGGGGGTTAAGCCCTGATACATATAGGTGTTATACGGATTATCGATCTCGGTATCCGCCCAAGACAACACAGGCTTACGCTCCTCTAAAATATACTGCACGGTGGCACAACTTTCCAGTTTAATGCCCTGATTAATGCGGTTATGGAAAACCGAGGATACCAGCGGCAGTTCCTCTGCCTTTTGTCCCTCTCTTTCAATAATAGAGGCTAAAATGATGATTTCATTCCAGTTATCCGCCTGCGTTTGCAGGTCAGCCGTCTTGTTTTGGAAATTATCGAGCATCCGTTGAATGATGGAAACAATATTCTCAGCCGATGCCTCTTTATAAATTTGATAGGTGTCGGGGAACAGAAAGCCCTCTAACCGATACTCGGTATCGGTCGGCATCTGGGAAAGCAGCGGAAAATCGAATTCATAGGTGTTGATGATCTGCTTGATCTCCTCTTTTGTACCCAGTTCCAATTCCACCAACATGTCGACAATTTCGCGCACTTCCGTCCCCTCGGGCACAGTCAGTTCTATCGTATCGCGAAGCGCTTGCGTCTGCTGGAGATCCTCAATCAGAACATCATATCCGTCCGACGGATTTAAGGTAAAGGTACCGTATTGAAAATCATAGGTCTTTCCATAGGTATACAGGCGAAAAATCAAGGCGTTACCGATCACGCCTTGGTCTTGCAACACCTTACCGATGGTCGACACCCCCGCACCTTGCGGGATCTCGACCGTCACTTCACCCGTTTTGCGACCAACGGCGTGAATCTCAGCAAAAACAAGGCCAATGGCAGCCACCGCCACCAACACAACGGCCGCTACGGCGGCGAATATAATTTTTATATGTTTTTTCATTTCTACCTCCCGCACCAAATCTTCGTTTTCACATATGATAATAGTGAAGACTAAGAAAGAGGTGCTAACTTATGAATAACTGTTTATGCAATCTGTTCGAAGGAAACGACTGGCTCTGGATCATCATCATTTTGTTCCTGGTGTGGATCCTCGCTTGCAACAACGGCCGTAACGGCTGTGGCTGCGGCTGCTAAGTCATAAAAAAAGCGCCCTGCGTCAAACGCAGGGCGCTTGCCTTATATAATATTATATATCGACAAGACAATTTTTGCAACCCATAACAAAACGAATATCGGTACAAAGACGGGGACGGGCAACATTCCGCCCTTTTTGCGGTTGTCCAAAGCATGGCGGCGGAAATATTTTTCCAGCGAACCCAAGAAAAAGAACCCGCACACCAAAAACAAAATAGCCGCCGCAAACAGGAAATAGGAATTGTAGCCGATATTAAAGAAATTCTGCCCGTACATAGTAATGGTACCCGATAGCAAATTATTGAGCAAATGCGCCAGCATAGCGGGGTAGACCGAACCGCACACCATCGTCATATACCCATAGATAACCGCGGCAAAGAAGGTACCGAACAGGTTGGTGACCGACCCATGCAACATGGAAAACAACAGCGAAGTATAGACCACGGCCGCCGCCTCACCGCGCCGCCCAAAGGCACTCATCGCCGCACCGTGAATGAAGAGTTCCTCAAAGATCGCAGGCACGATTACCAGCGCTAAGAAGGGCGCGATCGGATCGGACACGCCGGCCTCAAAAGGATTTTGCACCTGCGGCATCATCCAATCGGGCAAGCCGATATTAGACAAGGCCAGATTGATCAGCGCCGCACCCAGCATGGCCGCACCCGCACCCGTTATGGTGATGGGCAACCAGCGCAGGCGAAACACCTTTAATTTGAAAAACTCGCCCGCTTTCTGGTTATGTACCTTGGCCGCAAGAATGGATGCCACTAACAACACTACCGCTGAAAATATGGCGGCTACATAATAGTACATGCCGTCATTCTCCGGCAAGATCAACGGCCCGACCGCCTCAAAAAGCATCAATGCCACAAAGATGCCGACGGCGATCAGCCCCGTTTTTTGTTCCATCTGTTTTTGTTTCATAGAAAGGTATAGACTCCTTTTTCGGTAACAATATGACCGACCCGACGGTCGTGCTCTTCCATAGGTAATTCATCAAATAAAAAGGCTTCCCGTATCACGCCCACGCTCACCCCGTCATGCTCGGTCAAGGCACGGTCATAAAACCCGCCGCCCCGACCTAAACGGCCGCCCGTTTTATCATAGGCCAACGCCGGCACGATCATCAAATCCATCTTTTCCTGCCATGGGGGTGTGGTGGGCGCCAATATCCCGAACCGATCAGGAGCGAGATTCCCATCATAACAGCAAAAGACCATGCCCGACTCCTCGCATCGAGGCAACAGGACGGTCTTTTCCCTATCGGTCAGCAATCCGCTCACCGATACTTCAAACCCGCCGGCCATATACAGCGCCACCGTTTGCGCCGCCTTATAGACAGGCAGAGCTCGCACCGCCTCGGACAGATCGCAGGGCGATGCCGTTGCATACTGCGTCCGCAGTTTCCGCCGCCATTCCCGTTTTAGCAATAGAGCATCCCCTTACAGATCTCATCGACCGTGTCGCGGCCTTTCATCAGCCCGACAAGGGTAAAGGCAAACATCTGAGCCGTGGCGGGGCCTTTGGAAGTAATAAACAGATCGTCGATCTCCACTTCCTTGCCCGTAATTTCTGCCTTGCCCATGCCGCCCTCGCAACCGGGGTAGCAGGTAGCCTTCTTGCCGTCAAGCAATCCCTTGCGACCGAAGACCATGGGCGCGGCGCAGATAGCCGCCATGGGGACACGGTACTCCAAACACAGATCGATACAACGCTGGACATCGGCACTCTCGGTGAGATTATCGGCACCCGGTTGACCGCCGGGCAGCACCATCAGATCCACATCAATAAAATCGGCCTGATCGGCGGGCAAGTCAGCCTTCACGGTAACGCCGTGAGCGCCCGTGATCTCCTCGCCGCCAACACCGACGGTGGTCACTTCCAGATCGGCACGGCGCAGAATATCAATGACCGACATGGCCTCGATCTCCTCAAAGCCATTGGCTAAAAACACATAAATCATGAGATTACTCCTTAAACAACGGATCAACCAGATCCATAATTTTTTCGTGGATGGTATGGGGCGAGAGCAGTTTTCCATTTTCCACGCAGTTGATGCGGGCCCAGCCGAAATGATCGGCCGCATAAACCGCCGCTTCGTGGCAAGCCAGCAGATAGCCCCGATCGGCCTCATGGATATCCTTCTTCGAGGCATCGCCGTGGTACCGCTTGTCCATCAAGGACAACGCCACATCGACAGGCATGTCCAAAAAGATGGTCAAATCGGGTTTAGGCAGACCCATCTTTTCATATTCCAGATCCATGTCCCAGCCCAGAAACTCATCACGATTCTCTTGCGGGACTTTGACAGCCTGATGGATGGCGTTGGAAGACACATAGCGATCACACACCATATTCAGCCCCTCGGATAAAGGCTTGCCCCAATCCATTTTATAGGACGCATAACGGTCAGCCGCAAAGAAGAGGGATGCCGCATAGCCGTTGACATCGGACACGCCCCCCATCTCACCGGCCAGATACATTTTGACCAGCGCCGAGGAATCCGACTCATAGACCGGAAAGCGCAATTTGCGTACCGCCAGCCCCTGATGTTCCATGGCTTCCAATAATAATTGGGTTTGCAACCCTTTTCCGCTGCTGTCCACGCCGTCAATGGCGATCAGTTTTCCTCGCATAGCAAAAACCTCCGCATACTTATAGGTTTATTTTACCACGCGTACCCTCATCACGCAACACTTTTCCGTCGGATATTTCCAAAATCCGCGCCGCACGCTCGGCCTGAGCATGATTATGCGTCACCATAATAACGGTATACCCCGCCCGCCACAGGTCGGTAAGGATATCCATGACCATTTTACCCGATTGCCGATCGAGATTTCCCGTCGGCTCATCGGCCAGAATGACTTTCGGACAACTGACCAATGCGCGGGCAATACAGACCCGCTGTTTTTGCCCGCCCGACAGTTGCGAGGGACGATGCCCCACCCGCTCGCCCAAGCCAACCCGTTCCAAGGCTTGATAGGCTAACTCGGCTCGTTTTTTCTTGGGTACACCGCCGTAGATCAGAGGCATCATGACATTTTCCAGGGCGGTCAGCGATCCATCGAGATGGAATCCTTGGAAAATAAATCCAATGACCTTATTGCGGTACTCAGAGAGTTTGCGGTCGGCATAATGCAAGATATTTTGTCCGTTAAAATAATAGCGCCCATGGGTGGGACGGTCGAGTGCGCCGATCATGTTCATCAGCGTACTTTTCCCGCTGCCTGATGTGCCCAATATCGCCACAAATTCCCCCGAATCAATGGTAAGGGATACATCGTCAAGAGCGCAGACCTGTGATTCTTTTTCGCCGTAGATTTTGCTCACGTGTTCCAAGCGGATAAAATCGCTCATATTTTTCACCTCGTATTTACTATATCCATAAAAAAAAGAGGAAACCGAAGTTTCCTCTTTTTTCTTAGCGGCGACAACAATCGTTTTTGTCTTTTTTGTCCTCTTTGGGTTTGCATCCGCAACCGCCGTCATAGAGTCGGGGCGGCGAGAACTGATCGACGGGGAAAGCGATCTTGCGGAAATAGTGGCAAGGCTCCTCTTCCGACGGACCCGAGCACTCTTTCTCAGGCAGATAATAATCATAACTGGGCACCAACATCTGGGCTTCCCGCTCCAGACGAATGACCGAGAACAAGCCCAAGGTTACATACAGACGATTGCCGTTACGGTCATCGACCAACTCGCCGTCAAAGCAACGGCAGATAGTATCCGACAAGGCGGAAATATCAAAATCGCAACAACCGCAACGGTCGTGACAGCTGACAACCTTACTGGCCAGCGGCATGGGTTCAACAGCCTCAACCACCGCCTGCGGCAGGTTGGTGCGCATACGCCCCTGACGGTCGCAGGCATCGTGGCGATAGGTGCTCGAATAGATCTGAGCGCCGCCCTGGCTACCGTACAGGATCACGCGCTTATTGTAGCAGCACAAGCCCTCGATCTGCTGGGGATTGCCGCAACCATAGAAAGCGTCGAATCGGCACTTGAAGAAAAATTTGGCATCGACGGTGTAGAAGCCGTTATTAAAGGGGACTTCCTCCACGTCGATATAGCAACAAAGAATCTCGCAATCCTTTGCCCGTACACTGATCGCACGGTCCAGCACCGCCTGCGAACAGGCCGTCGGATAGACTCGCAGATCTTCCAAGCAATCCTTGTCGCGACAAGAGTCGTACACCTGCTTGGCACTGATACACACCGCATGTTTGGGACTTTCGCAACCGGTCAGCGGACCCGGCAATACCTTATATTCAGCCATATTTTAGCCTCCCACTAAGTATTTCTCACTAATAGTGTATGTCAAAGGCTAAAATATGTGCAAAAAACGCAGGGAAAATCCCTGCGTTTTGCGGTTTGTTTAGGAGCGGTTTTCTGTTATGTTACGGATCAGATCCCGATAGGGCGTCAGGTCACTCTCCTTGGTCAGCCCAACTACCTCATAAATTATGTCCCAATCTTCTTTGGTTTGGTTGTAGGACTTGCCATTGATGACATCGTGCAGGATACCGACACTGTCATACCCCTCATCATACAGAGGCGCGCACATCAGTCCGGTAATCGGGCCTTTTTCCAGCACATCCAGATTCCCCTCGGTATAATCCACGGCAATCACAACCAGATCGGTGCGACCGGTATCTTCCATTGCCTTGGTCCAAGATTGGGCGCTGCCGCCTGTTGTACCGAAAGCGCCGACAATATCGGGGTTCGCCTTGATAATTCCCACAATTTTGGTAGAGGCGGCACTCAGTTCCATCCCCTCAAACACCACGTCGGTGACACGGAATTGCGGTGCGATCTCATTTAAACGGTGACGGAAAGCAGCCGAAGCCGCATTGTCTGTCACGCCGGCACCCGCCTGCGTATTGCCGATGGCGCCGGAGGTAATGCCCTTGGCGTTCAAGGCTTCTACCAGCATATCAGCCGCCATTTCTCCCATCTTCCGATCATCATAATGGGGATTGGCGGCAATAAAATTCTTGGTGTCCACATACTCGTGGGAGAAATGAGGCACGACAAATTCGGTGCCGTGTTCCTTTTTCATATCCCGCATGAATTGATAGAACATATCATCGCCCGACCAAAGCAACATGCCCTGAGCCTTTTCTTCGACAACGGCCCATTCATATTTTGCCATCAATTCCATAGCCGAGCCATCATCCATGGTGGCGTCCACCTTGGTGGCACAATGATGCTCAATCCCTTTGTCAAAGCCATACTGCATGATTCGATGCACAGGATGATTGGCTCCGCCCATGCCAATGGCAAGTCTGACCTCTTTTTCCGTTTCAAAGAGACCGGCGCATCCACCAAGTCCCAACACGAACCCGAACACAATGACCAATGCCAATATTCTTTTCATACTACCAGCCTCCTTTATTTTATGGTTTTATTATACCATATCTTCCCTGTTTTGTCTATTGACGGGATGTGAGAAATTTGCTTTTGGAAAACCATACTAAATTCACACTATTGCACAAAAAAATTTCGCATTGTAACCAATGCGAAATTCTTTGTTTACAGTTTGTTCTTAATGTAGGCAATCTGGGCCTCAATAGACGCCACCGAGGTGCCGCCCTCGCTGGAGCGTTTCTCGGCGCAGGCCGTCAGGTCAATATCCCCGTACAGATCCTGCTCAAACAGATCGCTAAAGGATTGATACTCGCTAAGCGGCATACTCTCCAAGGTCTGCTTGGTGGCGATACAATGCGCCACGATCTGCCCTGAAATCTTATAGGCACTGCGGAAGGGCAGACCCTTTTTGACCAGATAGTCGGCCAAGTCGGTAGCATTGATAAAGCCCTCGCCCGCCGCCTGCTTCATGCGCTCGGTATTGACTTTCATGGTAGCGATCATACCCTCAAATACGGGAATACACATATTCACGGTATCGCAGGCATCAAAAATACATTCTTTATCTTCCTGCATATCTTTATTATATGCCAAGGGCAAGCCTTTAAGAGTCGTAAGCAATCCCATCAGATCGCCGTAGACCCGACCCGTTTTTCCGCGGATCAGTTCGGCCATATCGGGGTTCTTCTTCTGGGGCATGATGGACGAGCCGGTGGTATAGGCATCGCTCAGCTCTACAAACTTAAATTCCCAGCTCGACCAAAGGATGACCTCCTCGGCAAAACGGGACAGGTGCATCATAAGGGTTGCCATATCGGCCAGCATTTCCACCGCAAAGTCCCGATCGGACACGCCATCTAAGGAATTACGGCAGATATCGTCAAAGCCCAATTTCTCCGCTTCCAACTTACGGTCGGTCGCATAGGTCGTCCCCGCCAAGGCACAACAGCCGATGGGCGATACATTCAGCCGCTTGCGGCAATCCTGCAAACGCTCAATATCCCTTGAGAGCATCATGGCATAAGCCATCAAGTGATGCCCGAAGAAAATGGGTTGCGCCCGCTGCAGATGGGTATACCCCGGCATGACCGCCGTTTTATAGGCATCGGCCTGCTCGGCCAGCACCCCGATAAATTTTTTCAAGGCCGCTATCATGCCGTCGATCTGCCCGCGCAGATACATTCGCAGATCGAGCGCCACCTGATCGTTACGGCTACGGGCGGTGTGCAGTTTCTTACCCACATCCCCCAGCCGCTCGGTCAGCACCTCTTCAACGAACATATGAATATCCTCACAGGACATATCGATCACCAGCACTCCACTCTCGATATCGGCCAATATCTGTTCCAAGCCGCCGATGAGAGTATCGGCATCTTCCTTGCTGATAATGCCGGTAGCTCCCAGCATCATGGCGTGCGCCATACTGCCGGTGATGTCTTCCTTATACATACGGGAATCAAATCCGATGGAGGAATTGAAATCGTCTGCTAATTGTTCGGTTGTGCCGTCGGTTCGGCCGGCCCACAACTTTGCCATATCCTTACTCCAAACCCCTTATTTGCCATCTACCATGGCCTGCACCTTGATGGGCAGACCGAACAGATTGATAAAGCCCTCAGCATCCTGCTGGTTGTAATCGCTCTCACCAAAGGTAGCAATCTCTTCGCTGTACAGGCTGTACGGACTCCATACGCCGGCATTGATCATGTTGCCCTTGTACAGTTTCAGGCGCACCTTACCGGTAACCTTCTCCTGCGTCTTGTCCACAAAAGCCGACAAAGCCTCACGCAAGGGCGTGAACCATTGACCGTTGTAAACCAATTCGGCAAAGGTAACCGACAGTCTTTGCTTTTCATGCATGGTCATCTTATCCAGGCAGATCTGTTCGAGCACGCTATGTGCCTTATACAGGATGGTGCCGCCCGGCGTTTCATACACGCCACGACACTTCATGCCAACCAAACGGTTTTCTACGATATCCAGAATACCGATACCGTTGGTGCCGCCGATCTCGTTGAGTTTGAGAATGATGTTCTTGGCACTCATCTTTTCATCATTCAGCGCTACGGGCACGCCCTGCTCAAAGTCGAGGGTGATATAAGTCGGCTTATCGGGCGCCTGCAAGGGCGAGATGCCCATCTCCAAGAAGCCTTCCTTTTCGTACTGCGGCTCGTTGCCGGTATCTTCCAGATCCAAGCCCTCATGCGAGAGGTGCCACAGGTTCTTATCCTTGGAATAGTTGGTTTCCCGATTGATCTTGAGGGGAATGTCATGTGCCTCGGCGTATTCGATCTCCTCGTCACGCGACTTGATATCCCACTCACGCCAAGGTGCAATAATGGGCATATTGGGAGCAAACGCCTTAATGGTCAGTTCAAAACGCACCTGATCGTTACCCTTACCGGTGCAGCCGTGAGCGATGGCATCGGCGCCCTCTTTGATGGCGATATCCACCAGCGCCTTGGCAATACAAGGACGGGCATGGCTGGTACCCAGCAGGTATTCTTCATACACCGCACCCGCCTTCATGGTGGGAATGATGTAGTTGTCTACATAATCATCGGTCAAGTCCAGCACATACAGTTTGGATGCGCCGGTTTTGATGGCTTTTTCTTCCAGGCCCTCCAACTCGTCCGCCTGTCCGACGTTGCCCGACACGGCAATAACCTCACAGTTATTGTAGTTCTCTTTGAGCCAAGGAATGATGATCGAAGTGTCCAGACCGCCCGAATAGGCCAATACTACTTTTTTGATTTGTGATTTATCCATTTTTAACTCCTTTTTATGCATAAGTATGCATAAGTTTTTCTTCAATATGCAGTATAATACACCTATTTATAGGGTTTGTCAAGCATATTTCTGTATATTTTTACAGAAATTACGGAAATTGTTCCCGTAGCCAATCGTATAATTTTTGCGCCGTGACAAGACTCATGCCTTTGACCTGTGCCAACTCCTCGACCGAGGCCGCTTTGATAGCCGAAAGGGTCTTAAAATGCTTCAAAATGGCATTGGCTCGCGCCTTGCCGATGCCCTCGACGGCGGTGAATATACTCTCTAACGAACGCCGACGGGCGGCGGCCGCATGGTAAGTGATGGCAAACCGATGCGCCTCTTCCTGCATCCGCCCGCACAGCGGGAAGATTGGCGGGTGTTTATACAACATAACCTCGCGCCCATCCTCAAACACCAATGACTTGGTACGGTGGCGGTTATCCTTTTTCAACCCGAAGATAGGCAGATACAATCCCAGTTCATTCAGGGCTTGCCGCACCGCCCGCACCTGCGGCAGCGCACCGTCGGCAAAAATGACACTGGGCAAAGGCGCAAACGACTCGTCTCCATCCAGATACCGCTGATAACGGCGGGACACCGCCTCTTTCATGCACCCACAATCGTCGTTGGCATCGGTAGCGATGCGGAATTTCTTATAACGATTTTTGAGAAATCCGCGGCGGCCGTATACCGCCATACCACACACCACGTCCGTGCCCGACTGGTGTGAAATATCGTAAATTTCAATGCTGTCTAGTTCGGCAATGCCCAATAGTTGTGACAACTCAAACATGGCTCGTTCATGCTCCTGCGTCTTGCCCTCGCGGATAATGAGTTCCTCCTTGGCATTGCGCAGCGCCATAGCCACCAATTGCTTGTCCTCGGTACGGTAGGGCTCAATGACCTGCACCCGCTTATCCGCCAGCGCCGACAGGTATTCGGCCAGCATCTCCCGTTCGTCGGGCAACACTCCGCACACCACCCGCCGAGGAATACGGGACGGGTCATCGCCGTAGTACAGTTTCAAATACTCATTTATATAGGAAGATTCGCTATCAATCTCCTCTTTTTTTACCGCGTGGCAATGCTTGCTTACCAGCATCCCGCCATCCACACGCAAGACATAGATGGCACACAGTTGCTCGCCCGTCAACACTGTCAGATAATCACCCGACAAGGTCTTGTCGCTGGCCACCGTCTGTTTTTCCAAAATAGAACGGATGGCTTTGAGCCGATCCCGCAGCATAGCCGCCCGCTCAAACTCCAGCATCTCGGACGCCTGTTCCATCTGCGCTTGAGTGCTCTCCAGAATCTCATGAATGTCACCCTTAAGAAACTCTTTAGCACCCGCCACCGCCGCCAGATAGGCATCGTGCGTAACCGCACCGCTGCAAGGACCCATACACCGCCCGATACGGTAATTCAGGCAAGGCTTGCGCCCCTGGCGTGGCTGTGGATTGTTGCAGGTAGGCAAACGAAACGCGCGGTTGGCCGCTTCAATGATGGACTTAGCCGAACGAGATCCGTAGAACGGTCCGAAATACTCGCCCTCCTCGCCCAACTTGCGAGCCAGTTTCAGTTGCGGGTATTCCCCCGTCGTCAAACGAATGAACGGGTATCCCTTATCGTCTTTCAGTAAAATATTATATTTCGGCTTATTTTTTTTGATAAGATTGTTTTCCAGAAGCAGGGCTTCCAACTGGCTTTTGGCCACGATCACATCAAAATCCCGAATATGCGATACCAATGCCGCCGTCTTCGGCGTATGCTTTTCGGGCGCACTGAAATAACTGTAGACACGCCGCCGCAATACGATGGCCTTGCCTACATAGATCACCTTGCCCTCTTCATTTTTCATCAGATATACACCGGGCTCCTCGGGAAGTCCCAGCGCTTTTTCGCCTAATTCTTTGTATGTCATTTCTTAAAAAATATGCCCCAATCTCTTGGGGCATATCCTCAATCACCTAACTTATTTTCTACCAAATCGATTAACTCTGCCAAGGCGTTTTCTTCATCCACACCGTCGGCAATGATCGTAAACTCGATATTCTGCACAACCCCCATGGATAACACGCCGAGCAGCGACTTGGCATTGACATGCCGCTCATCCTTTTCAATCCAGATGGAAGATTTGAATTCATTGGCCTTTTGTACAAATGCTGTTGCCGGACGGGCATGCAACCCGATCTGATTTGTAGCTGTTACCTTTCCGGATACCATATATCTACCTCCCTCTTTATTTACTTGGTATTCTTATGATACCACAAAAATACTCAAAAAGATACCGTCAATTTTAACAAATTTCCATTATTTTTCATTCGCACTTTTGTCTATTTTTACTAAACGCATAACATCTCACAAAACGCAAACACTAAAAATCAGAAAGTGAGGTAGTTATGAAACGAAAAAAATTTCTTATGATACTCATCAGCGCCCTTTCCTTTGCCGCGCTGTTTATCAATACTGTCGGTCCCACCCCCATCGCCACCGTAAACCAAAAATACCGCCCCCAAACTCTGCTCATCGGCGGGCAAACGTTTGGCGTCAAGTTTTATACGCAAGGGGTGATGGTAGTCGACATGAGTGCTTTTGAAACCGAAACAGGCATGTGTAACCCCGCCAAAAGCGCAGGCCTGCGCGTGGGCGATATCATTCTCTCCATCAATAGCCAGATCGTGTCCACCAATAGCGACATCGCCGAACTGGTAGAGGCCTCCAACGGCAACGCCCTGACCATTGAATATTCCCGCTCAGGCAAGGTGAATGTGCTGGCAGTCTCGCCCTTGTACAGCACCGTACAAAAGGCATACAAATTGGGTTTGTGGGTGCGGGACAGTACCGCGGGCGTAGGTACCGTCACCTATATTGATCCGCACAACCGCCGCTTCGGCGCGCTGGGTCACGGCATTTCCGATGTTGATACCGGTCAACTCATGCCCCTGTCCGATGGTGATGTCCTGCAAGCCTATATCGGCGCCGTTGTTCCCGGACAGAAAGGAAAACCCGGTCAGTTAAAAGGCGCCTTTGTCGAGGATGCCCGCTACGGCTCCTTGGATATCAACAGCAACCAAGGCGTTTTCGGCACCATTACCGGCAACGCCTTATTAAATAATGAAGAATTTCCCGTCGCAACCGCCGATCAGGTGCACACGGGCGAGGCCACCATCCGCTCCACCGTCGACGGCTTTACGACAAAAGATTATACCATTGATATCGAAAAGATTGACCTCAAAGGCAACGACACCAAAAACTACGTCATCCGCATCACCGACAAGGAACTGCTCGCCACCACCGGCGGCATCGTGCAGGGTATGAGCGGCTCGCCCATCCTGCAAGACGGCCGCATTATCGGTGCCCTCACCCACGTCCTCATCGGCGACCCCACCACCGGCTACGGCATCTTCA